>NZ_JBNNVS010000014.1:0-126798 GCF_050280665.1 Pseudomonas sp. NPDC089547
GATACATAGATGCAACCGGGTTCCTATGTTCAAAAGCAATTAGACAGTGTGGGCGAGTCCATACATAGGAGCGGCCTTGTGTCGCGATGGGCTGCAAAGCAGCCCCCGCATTCATAGATCAAACCTTGAACTGCGCCACCATGCCATTCAGGTCCACGGCAAGGCGCGAGAGATCCTGCGCCGCCGCACTGGTCTGGTTGGCCCCCGCCGATGTCTGCATCGACAGGTCACGGATATTCACCAGGTTACGATCAACCTCCCGCGCCACCTGCGCCTGCTGCTCCGAAGCACTGGCAATCACCAGGTTGCGCTGGTTTATCGATGCAATCGCCTCGGCAATTACTTCCAACGCCTGCCCCGCACCCTGGGCCACTTCCAGCGTCCCCGTCGCGCGCCCCTGGCTGCTGTGCATTGCCGTCACCGCCCGCTCGGTACCGTTCTGGATGCCGGCGATCATCTGCTCGATCTCCGCTGTCGATTGCTGGGTGCGGTGGGCGAGGGCACGCACCTCGTCCGCCACCACGGCAAAGCCACGGCCCGCCTCGCCGGCGCGAGCCGCTTCGATGGCGGCGTTGAGCGCCAGCAGGTTGGTTTGCCCGGCAATCGCGCCAATCACATCCAGTACGCGGCTGATCTCGTTGGCATTGCTGGCCAGTTGCTCGATTTCGGCCGAGGTGCCGGTTACGTCAGCCACCAGGTGCTGGATGGACGCCAGCGCCTGATTGACCCGGTCACGGCCATCGCGGGTGGTCTGGTCGGCGCCTCTGGAGGCATCGGCGGTACTGACCGCATTGCTCGCCACTTCCTCCACGGCGGCGGTCATCTGGTTGACGGCCGTGGCGGCCTGGTCGATCTCTGCGCTTTGCTGGTGCAATCCACGGCTGGTGTCTTCGGTGACGGTGTGCAGTTCTTCCGAGGCCGAAGCCAGTTGGTCGGACGAGGCGGCGATCTTGCGGATGGTATCGCGCAGGCTCTCCTGCATGCGGCTCAGGGCACGCAACAGCAAGGCTGGCTCGTCGCGGCCGGAAGCGCGAATTTCCCGGGTAAGGTCGCCGGTGGCGACACGTTCGGCGACCGCCACGGCATCGGCCAGCGGCACCACGATGCTGCGGGTAAGTGCGGTGGCAATGGCGGCCAGGGCGAACATGATGACCAGCAACGAGGCGATGATGGCGGTGAACGCTTCGTCGGCTACGTCACTGCTGCGCTGCGAAGCATCTTCGGCGCCCTTGCTGTTGTAGGCGATCAGGGCGGTCATGGCCTTCATCATGCTGTCGGCGCGCTGGGTAAGCGGGCCGCTGATTTGCTGCTTGGCTTCGTCCATGCGGCCTGCGGCGATGTCCTGCAACACTTGCAGTTGCAGGTTGAGGTACTGCTGGTACGCCTCATTGAAGGTGTTGAACAAGGCGCGGTCGTCGGCCGCGATGATGGTGTCGGCGTAGTCCTTGAGGCCGTCCTTGAGTTCGGTGTTGATGCCGTCGAGCATCTGAATGTTCCGTGCGCGCTCGGCAGGGTTGTCGTCCAGTGCTGCACGCAGGGTGACGGCGCGGGCGCGCCCGAGGTTGCTGCTGATGTCACCCAGGGCTACCACGGCGGGCATCCAGGTGACCCGGATTTCGTCGGTGGCCTTGTCCATCTGGCGGGTTTCGTAGAGTGCGATAAGGCCCATGAACAGGACCAGGATGCCCAACAGGGCGAACACGCTGGCAGCGCGAATGCCGATCTTCATATTCCGTAACTGCATGGAATGCTCCTTGACGGTGGCGTGCAGGCGTCAGGAGCTTGGTCGGTAAGCCGGGTCACCGGAATGGCGCCAGGCTCTTGATGCGCTGCGGATTAGTAGTTGTGCCTCACCCTCTTGAATACTTTTTTGATTCTGATGATGCCATATGGCCATCATTGTTGAACAGTCCAACAATGTAACGGCATGATTGACAAAACCGTCGTTTGTTGACGGTTTTGTCAGGATCTTGCTGTTAAACGATCGCAATCATCGGATCGGCTGCAGCCAGGGCCACGGCGCGATCAGCCGCTGGCGGGTAGATCCACACTGAGTTGATCTGGCGTTTCAGGTTCTTGCCTTCCTGGCCCTGAAGTTTCAGTTCCCGCTCCCAACCTTCGCTGTATGCCGCGCCCCATTCGCCCAGGTCAAGGCAGGTAACGTACTTTGGCTGGCGGTAAACAACCGGCGCCACCCCGAGCAGATCGGCCATGGCATTGTTGCCACTGTGGCGGCCCATCGGAATAGCGTGCTGGCAGGTCATCAGGGCGTGGTTGCCGATCTCGTCGACGGCTGCCCAGGCGGTATCACCGGTGGCATAGATGTGCTGCTGGCCCACCACTTTCAGGTGATCGTCGACCTTGAGCCGGCCGAAGTTGTCACGCTCGCCGGCAACCTGCGCGGTCAGCGGGCTGGCCTTGACGCCGGCGGTCCAGATTACGGTGTTGCTGGCGATGTACTCGCCGTTGTCCAGTGTGACGCCGCCGGCATCTACAGCCACCACCGAGGTGCCGGTCAGCCACTCGGCGCCCGCCTGTTCACTGGCTGCAATGATCGATGGGGTGATGCCGGCACCAAGTGCAGCACCGACGTGGGTGCCACGGTCGATCACCACTACCCGTACCTCAGCATCGCTGCCCAGGATGGCACGCAGGCGGACGGGGATTTCCGTGGCGGTTTCGATGCCAGTGAAGCCGCCGCCGCACACCACCACCGTGTTGCGTGCCTTTGATGCGGGCAGGGCGGCCAGGCCGACCAGGTGCTGCTCAAGTTTCACCGCCGACTCCATCTGGTCGACATCAAAAGCGTGTTCTGCCAGGCCCGGAATCGCCGGGCGTGCCACCTGGCTGCCAGCGGCGAGGATCAGTCGATCATAGGCAATTTGCTGACGCTGGCCGTTGGCATCGGTGTAGCTGACGCTACGGTTTTCGGCATCGATGGCCTCGGCATTGCCGGTAATGAAGCGCACACCGACTGCGTCGAACAGTTCACCTACCGGTGCCTTCAGGCTGTGCACGTCGGCCTCGTAGAAGCGCGGGCGGATGCGCAGCTCCGGCTGTGGCGCCAGAACGCTGATGTTCAGGTCGTCGCGCTGGGCCTGGTCGAGCAGGCGGGCGGCGCTCAGGGCGCTCCACACACCGGCAAAGCCGGCACCGATGATGAGGATGTTCGATTTCATGGAAGAGCTCCGCAAGGTTGAAGAGGGCTTCGAGGGCATCGGTTGTGCTGCTCGAATAACTACGACTGTATTGATCGCAGTTCAAGTCGGCAAGCTTTTTTTTCGTTAGGGCCGTTGGCGAATCGCTGGCAGGCAGGGTCAAGTCCATGTGAATCAAGCCTTCCATGACCGCTCTCGAAACCAGCGAAGGCGACGGGCGGCGCGTGGTGGCTTTGCGCAGGCTCATCGATAGGCGTACTATTTGCGACAAAGTTGGTCGGAGATTTATATGTCGCTCTACAGTGCTGGCGTCGAATACGGCATCCATTGCCTGCTCTACCTCGTGGACGAGCGCGGGGACACCCGTGAGTCCAGCGTGCGTGACCTGGCGGAGCTGCAGGGCGTGCCCCAGGAGTACCTGGCCAAGGTCTTCACCAAGCTCGCCCGGGCCAAACTGGTGGCGGCGACTGAGGGCGTGCGTGGTGGTTTCCGCTTGGCGCGGCCGTCGGACGAGATCACCGTGCTGGATATCGTCAATGCCATTGACGGGCCGAAGAAGATCTTCGACTGCCGGGAGATTCGTGAGCGATGCACGTTGTTTGAGGGGGCTGCCCCCGGCTGGGCGACTGAAGGCACGTGCGCGATCCATGCCGTGATGCTGGGGGCGCAGAAACGCATGGAAGAGGCGTTGGCGCAGCAGACAATCCTCGATCTGTCCCGGCGCTTCGGGCGCAAGGCTCCGGCGGAGTTCGGGCAGAAGGTCAATGCCTGGATGGGCGAGCGGCGGGAGGGTAAAGGGGCCGGTGATATTCCGGTCAGTCAGGTCTGATCAGCGCCCTTCATGCTGGCGCCGATATGCCCCCGGTTGAATCCCCACCGCCTTGGCAAACGCCCGGGTAAACGCCGCCACCGACTGATACCCCACCTGCGCGCCCACCTGTTCAACAGTATTCCCCGCCCGCAGCAACTGGCTGGCATGGCGCATGCGCAGCGCCAGCAGCACTTGCCCCGGCGATTGCCCGGCCAGTTCGTTGAACCGTTTGAAAAATGCCGACCGCGACAAGCCGGTGCAGGCGGCCATGCTCTCCAGTGTCCAGGCTTGCCCCGGTTGCTCGATCAACTGTTCCAGTAACCCGGCAAACGCCGGCTGGCGGGCGAGGGCGACCAGCCCGCCCAGTGACTGGCCGGCATTCACCTGCTGGCGTAGCACATACAGGAACAACAGGTGCGTCAGCCGCTCCAGCAACGCCTGCGACGGGCCTGCGGCACGTCGGCACTCCTCCAGAATCAACGCGAACAGCGCCCGCGCCGCACTGCCGGCGGGCTCGTCGGCGCGCAGCAAGATCCAGTCAGCCAGGCCCTCGACAATCAGCGAAGACAAGCCGCTGTGGAAGTGGAAGAAGCCGCAGACCAGCCCAACCCCGTCGCTCGCCTCGCTATCCAGTGCCTGCATGGTTTGACGCGGCTGAGCACAGGCGTCTACCGGGTCCTGGTCACTGGACAGGCGATAGGCCAGGTCGCGCATAAGGAACACCGCATCTCCCTTCTCCAGCAGTACCGGCTGCGGCTGGCCGTCGATGTGCAGCCAGCAATGCCCTTGCACTACCAGGTGGAAGCTCGCGCGGCCCATGCCCTGGGTGCTGGCGTGCCAGCCGCCGCAATAACGGCCCACATGGAACAGGCTGGCATCCAGCTCCAGGCCTTCTAATAACCAATCGACAAGGTGGCTGGACGAAATCATCTAATGCAAACACTCACGAGCAAGGAAAGGCGACTGATGAATATGGAGGGTAATTCTTATAACCAACAGACTGTAGTGACACCCATCAAAGGAGACCACTGCATGTCCTCGCGTATTACTTTACACACGCTGCAGAGCGCCCCGGAAGCAGCACGTCCGTTCCTCGAAAATGCGCAGAAAAACTCGGGCTTCATCCCCAACCTGTTGGGTGTACTAGCCAATGCCCCGGCGGCACTGGAAACCTACGTGACCGTTTCGGCGCTCAACGGCAAGTCCGAACTGAGCCTGGCTGAACGCGAAGTGGTGCAGCTGATTGCCGCCACCCAGCATGGCTGCGACTTCTGCGTGGCCGGCCACACTGCCGTGGCGTTGAACAAGGCCAAGCTGCCACAAGAGGTGGTCGATGCCCTGCGAGCCCGTGGCGAGCTGCCCGATGCCCGTTACGAAACCCTGGCTGCATTCGCCCGCGAAGTGATTGCCACCCGTGGCAATGTCAGCGAAGCAACCTACCAGGCGTTCCGTGAAGCCGGCTTCAGCGAAGGCAACGCACTGGAAGTGATTCTTGGGGTCAGCCTCGCAACCCTGTGCAACTTTGCTAATGTTTTCGCCCAGACGCCGCTCAACGACGAGCTTGGCAAATACCGCTGGCAGCCTTCGGCGTAACCCACGTGTGATAGCGGCCCTGACCCGGTCGTTGTAGGAGCGGCCTTGTGCCGCGAATGGGCCGCAAGGCGGCCCCGGCGTTCCCAAAGGAGCAAGACCATGCAAGATTGCGCATTTCGACACTGGCTGGATGCCAATGCCGAGGCCATCGACCGGGGCCTGTGCGAACCGCAGCAGGTGCTGGCACAGATCGCCGAATCCCAGCTGCTGCGTATCGGTGTCGATCCGGCCTTGGGTGGCACCGGCGGGCAAGTAACCGACGCGGTCGAGGCGATTGCCGCCATCGCCAGCCGCTCGTTGGCTTCAGCCTTCGTCTGCTGGGGCCAGCGTGCCTTTATCGAATACCTGTTGCACAGCCCCAACCAGGCGCTGCGTGAGCGCTTGCTGCCACGCCTGCTGACCGGCGAACTGGCCGGCGCTACCGGGCTGTCCAACGCCATGAAGTTCCTGTCGGGCATCGAAGCGTTGCAGGTGCGCGGTCGCCCTGCAAGCGATGGCTGGAACCTGGAAGGGCGCCTGCACTGGGTGACCAACCTGCGTAAAAGCGGTTTTGTGGTGGCGGCGGCCATCGAAGACGAAGCCGGTGGCGCACCGTTCATACTGGCCATTCCTTCCGATGCCCAGGGCCTGGAGCGCTCCGATGACCTGCAACTGATGGGCCTGCAGTCGAGCAACACGGCGGCACTGGCCTTCCACCAGGTGCCGTTGGCGCGTGACTGGCTGGTGCACGAGAACGCCCGCGAGTTTCTGCCGCGGGTGCGCCCGGCGTTTCTGGCGCTGCAATGTGGCATGGCCATCGGCCTGGCGCGACGGGCACTGGAAGAGGTTCAGGGACACCTGCATGGCCGTGCCTCGTTCCTCGACGAGGCACGCCAGGTACTCAGCGAACGCCTGGAAAACACCGTGAGCGAGCTCAAGCAGGGCTTGCTCGATGGCCGCTTCCAGCAGCAGCCGGCAGCCTTGTTCAAGCTGCGCATCACCCTGGCCGAAAGTGCCGCCGATGCCGTGCAGCTGGAATTGCAGGCCAGTGGTGGCAAGGCCTACCTCAGCGAGTATGGCGAAGGGTTTGCCCGCCGCTGGCGTGAATCGGCATTCGTACCGATCGTCACGCCCAGCCTGGTGCAATTGCGCGCCGAACTGCAACGCCAGGCGGGCGCGGCATGAGTTCAGTGCTGCTCGAAGCCCGTGATATCAGCCTGGGCTACCCGTGCGAGGGTGGCTGGCAGCAGGTGCTGGCGCAGTTCGACCTGCAACTGGCGCCGGGCGAGGTGGTAAGCATTCTGGGCCCCAGTGGCGTGGGCAAGTCCAGCCTGCTGCGGGTTCTGGCGGGCCTGCAAGCACCCCGTGGCGGCAGCGTGACCTTGCACGGCCAACCGCTGGAGGGGCCGCACCCACGCCTGGCGGTGGCCTTCCAGGACCCGAGCCTGCTGCCCTGGCTGAGCCTGGAGAAAAACGTCGCCTTTGGCCTGGACTTCGCCCGCCAGCCCAGGTTGGCTGCGGCCGAGCGGCGTGCGCGCATCGACCATGCGATTGCCGCCGTGGGCCTGGCCCACGCCCGTGGCCAATACCCGGCGCAATTGTCTGGCGGCATGGCCCAGCGCACGGCGCTGGCCCGCTGCCTGGCCCGCCAGCCCGAAGTGCTGCTGCTGGACGAGCCCTTCGGCGCGCTGGATGAAGTGACCCGGGCCGACATGCAGCAACTGCTGCTGCAACTGATCGCCACCCACAACACGGCGGCAGTGTTGATCACCCACGATATCGACGAAGCCCTGCTGTTGTCCGACCGGGTTCTGCTACTGGGCAACCACCCGGCGCACATCCTCGGCCAATGGCACATCGACCTGCCGCAACCGCGGACCCACCGGGTTGAGGAACTGGGGGTGTTGCGTATCGAAATCCTCAAAACCCTTCGGCGGGCAAGCCGCACAGTCGAACCTACCCCAACCCCGTTGCCCTCGGAGGCTGTCCATGTGCATGGATGACTGCTGTTCCTCTTCTTCGCGTCGCGATTTCCTCAAGCTCGGCGCCATGCTCACGGCTGCCGGTGCGCTGCCGTTGCTCTCAAGCCTGCAAGCCCGCGCTGCTTCTGAGCGGGACGCGCCAGTGCGCATTGGCTACCTGCCGATCACCGACGCCACGCCTTTGCTGGTGGCACACAATAACGGCCTGTTCGAAGCCGAAGGCATCAAGGCCGAGCGCCCGGTGCTGCTGCGCAGCTGGGCACAGGTGATCGAGGCGTTCATCTCGGGCCAGGTCAACGTCATCCACCTGCTTTCACCCATGACGGTGTGGGCGCGCTACGCCAGCAAGGTACCCGCCAAGGTGGTGGCCTGGAACCACGTCGGCGGTTCGGGCCTGACGGTGGCCCCGGACATCACCGACATGAAGCAGCTCGGCGGCAAGACGGTGGCCATCCCGTTTTGGTATTCGATCCATAACGTGGTGTTGCAGCAGATGCTGAACGACAATGGCCTGACGCCGGTGTCGAAACCCGCCAACGCGCAGCTGGCTGCCACCGAGGTCAACCTGCTGGTGCTGCCGCCCTCCGACATGCCGCCAGCCTTGGCCAGCAAGCGCATCGCTGGCTACATTGTCGCCGAGCCCTTCAATGCCCTGGCCGAGAACCTCAAGGTTGGCCGCGTGCAGCGTTTTACCGGCGATGTATGGCGCAACCACGCGTGCTGCGTAGTGTTCATGCACGAGCACGACCTGAACAACCGCCCGGAGTGGTCGCAAAAGGTGGTCAACGCCATCGTCAAGGCCCAGCACTGGACCCGCGACCACCGCGCCGAAGCCGCGGCCTTGCTGTCCAAGGCCGGCCCCAACAAATACACGCCGCACGACCCCGCAGTGCTGGCCAAGGTACTGGCCCCGGCCGCCGAGGACCGTGCCGGCTACATTGCCACTGGCGCCATACGCCATCAGCAGTGGGATGAAAAACGCATCGACTTCCAGCCGTACCCGTTCCCCAGCTATACCGAAGAGCTGGTCAAGCGCCTGAAAACCACCTTGATCGAAGGCGACAATGCGTTCCTTGCCGGGCTTGACCCGGCGCAAACCGCTCGCGACCTGGTCGACGACCGCTTCGTGCGCAATGCCATTGCTGCGGTCGGCGGGCCGTCGGTGTTCGGCATTGCCGACAACTTCGAGCGTAGCGAGGAGTTTGCGGTCTGATGCGCACGTATGTGGTACATGCCAGCCTTGGGCTGGCCGGGTTGTCGGGTTTGTTGCTGTTGTGGTGGGCCGGTGTTGCCGTGTTCGGCCAGGCCGACGGCCTGTCTGCCCGTTTTTCGCCGGCCGCTACCCTAGCCAGCCTGGTCGAGTTGCTGGGGCAGGGCGAGGTCTACGGGCATATCTGGGTCAGCCTCAAGCGCATCCTGGTCGGGTTGTTGCTGGCATTGCTTATCGGCGTGCCGCTGGGCTTGCTGGTGGGCAGTTACCGGCACCTGGAGGCGGCTACCACGCCAGCGTTCCAGTTCCTGCGCATGATCTCGCCGCTGTCGTGGATGCCGGTGGTAGTGATGTTGATGGGCGTGGGCGACCAGCCGATCTACTTCTTGCTTGCGTTCGCTGCGTTATGGCCGATCTTGCTCAACACGGCGGCCGGGGTGAGGCAGCTGGACCCACGCTGGTTGCAACTGAGCCGCAGCTTGAGTGCCACGCGCTGGGAAACCCTGTGCAAGGTGATCGTGCCGGGGGTGATCGGTCATGTGCTGACTGGCGTGCGTCTGGCCATCGGCATTCTGTGGATTGTACTGGTGCCGTGCGAAATGCTTGGGGTGAGTGCGGGGCTGGGGTATTTCATCCTCGATACCCGTGACCGGCTGGCGTATTCCGAGCTGATGGCGATGGTGCTGTTGATTGGCGTGCTCGGGTTTATGCTCGATGCACTGGCCCGTGGGTTGCATCGGCGCTGGGTGCATGGCTGACGGGCCAGGTTGGCTTCTTCGCGGGCTTGCCCGCTCCCACAGGTACTTCACCGCCCTTGGGCCTGATGGTATCCCTGTGGGAGCGGGCGAGCCCGCGAAGAGGCCCTCGGATCAATGCACAGTCTTGCGCTGCCGCACACATTCCAGCGCCTGTCCGGCGAGTTCATCCAGCCGCTCATCGCGCATCTGTTCCGCGTCGATCATCGCATCTTCACCCTGCTGGTTAAGCAGGTAGGTATGAATCTGCAGCACTTCTGCCGTCTGGTAAATCGGCGCAATGTCCAACCGCCCGATCAGCGCACCACTGGCCTGCCCGGTACTGCTCATCAGTACCTGCGGCCCATTGGCGGCCACCACTTGCATGCCCATCGCTTCAAACCATGGCACCTGGCTGGCAAAGGCATTCAGCTCCACACAGGCATGGCGTGCTTGCAGGTCGCCCAGCAGGGCGCGGGCGATACCCTGGCGGCGATGGCTGGCGCGTACGGCAAGAAATGCCAATGCGCATGCTTGCTCATCGTCCTCGGCCGGCAGCGACAGGGCAAAGCCCAGCAACTGGTCCGGCGCTTCGGCATCCAGCGCCAGGGTCAGCGCCACGGCCAGGCCGCGGGTGCCGTCCAGCGCTTGCAGGTACTGGTGCACCTCCATGCCGACGCCGTACTGGTACAGCGGGTACAGCGGGTTGTCGGCGGTGATGGCAACACTGCTCAGTTCGCCGACATTGTGAATGACCAGCTCGCGGATCTGGTTCTGGAAAGATTCGGGCGGCACGCTGTCGAGGCGGCTCAGGATGAACATCGGGGACGGGCTCCGGCGGTTGGGTATACAGCCCGCGCCAGGCTGGCGTGGGCTGCACAGTTTAACCGGTTTTGTCGTGTCAGCCTTGCACCTGTATTGCACCGAGCATCAGGTCGAGGTTTTGCACCGCCGCCCCTGAAGCACCTTTGCCCAGGTTGTCGAACACTGCCGTGAGCAAAACCTGGCCATGTTCGGGGTTGGCATACAGCGCCAGACGCAGGTCGTTGCTGTCGTTCAATGCCTCGGGGTCGAGGTTGGCGGCTGCACCTTGCTGATGCAGCGGCATCACCTGGACGTGGCGGGCGCCCTGGTAGTGCTGTTCAAGGCAGGCCTGCAGTTGTTCGGCGCTGACCTGGCCGGGCAGCAGGCGCAATTGCAGCGGGATGCTCAGCACGATGCCCTGGCGGTAGGCGCCGTAACCAGGCATGAACACCGGCCGCGCCGACAGCCCGGCATGCTGCTGGATTTCGGGCACGTGCTTGTGCGCCAGTTCCAGCCCATAAAGTTGCAACGTCGGCGCCTTGTCGGCACCCGCCTGTTCGTGGCGTTCGACCGCGGCGCGACCACCGCCGGAGTAGCCGGAAATGGCATGGATGCCCAGCGGGTAGTCGGCCGGCAGCAACCCTGCGTTGACCAGCGGGCGCAGCAGGGCAATGGCGCCGGTGGGGTAGCAGCCCGGGTTGCTGACACGCTTGCTTTGGGCGATCCGTTCGGCTTGTTGCTCGTCCAGCTCCGGCAGCCCATAGACCCAACCCGGGGTGGTGCGGTGCGCGGAGCTGGCGTCGATTACCCGCACCTGCGGGTTATGGATCGCCGCCACGGCCTCGCGCGCGGCATCGTCAGGCAGGCACAGCAGGGCAATGTCGGCGCTGTTGATGGCCTCTCGGCGGCGCTGCGGGTCCTTGCGCTCGGCTTCGGGCAGGGTAAGCAGGCGCAGGTCGCTGCGGCCTTGCAGGCGGGCATGGATCTGCAAGCCGGTTGTGCCTTGGTCGCCGTCGATGAAAACAACAGGGGTGTGCATGGTCGGGGTCCGGTCGGGGAGGGATGACCTATGCTCGCCTATGGCTCTGGTGATGAAAATTTGAATATGATGATCGATATGTTCAGGTTTACTGAATAAGTTTCTCTGCGCCGGCCCTCTCGCGGGTAAACCCGCTCCCACAGGGACGGCACCGTTTGTGGGATTGGTGGTGAACCTGTGGGAGCGGGTTTACCCGCGAAAGGGCCGGAACAGACCATGCGCGAAATCAGCCTCGACCGCCTGCGCACCCTGGTGGTCATCAGTGACCTTGGCTCCTTCGCCGAGGCCGCCCGCCAGCTCAACCTGGCACCGCCCACCATCAGCCTGCATGTGGCTGAACTGGAAGCGCGTATCGGCACCCCATTGCTTAGCCGCACCCGCGGCCAGGTGCGTCCCACGGCCATCGGTGAAACGCTGCTGGCCCGTGCCCGGCGCCTGCTGGCCGACGCTGATCTGGCCCTGGATGAAGTGCGCCGCCAGGTCGAAGGGTTGACTGGCCGGGTACGCCTGGGGGCATCCACCGGCGCCATTGCCCACTTGCTGCCACAGGCGCTGGCGCACCTGCGAGCGGAGCATCCGGGGATTGATGTGCAGGTGCAGGTGCTGACGTCCCAGGCATCACTGGTGCGTTTACGTGAGGGCACACTGGATATCGGCCTGGTGGCCTTGCCGCAGGTGGCCGGCAAAGGGCTGACTGTCACCCCCTGGCGGCGCGACCCGATCCTGGCCTATGTGCCGGCCGACTGGCAGCCGCCGGCCAAGGTCACGCCGGCCTGGCTTGCCCAGCGGGCGTTGATCCTCAACGACAGCAGCACCCAGTTGTCGCGGGTAACAGGGGAATGGTTTGCGGCAGCCGGGTTGTACCCCGAGCCGCGCATCGAGCTGAATTACAACGATGCGATCAAAAGCCTGGTAGGTGCAGGGTACGGGGCGACGTTGTTGCCGCAGGAAGGCGAGGCGGCCGAACTGGACCGGCGCATTGCGCGCCGGCCTCTGCGGCCAGGGTTGTGGCGGCAGCTGGGCATCGCCTGCCGGGAAGGGCAGGCGGAGCGGGCCACGGGGTATGTGTTGCAAGCGTTGGAGCGGCTGCGGCAGTGAGGGCTCTGGGGGCCGCTTTGCGGCCCTTTCGCGACACAAGGCCGCTCCCACAGGTATTGCGTTGATTTCAGCTGATGCGCTGTACCTGTAGGAGCGGCCTTGTGTCGCGAAAGGGCTGCAGAGCAGCCCCCGCTTCAACCTCGCTCTCGCGCCCGGACTGCAGTCACCGTCTCTCCACCCACCCCCCAGTTATCGGTAGGCACCTCTTCGATCACCACAAAGGTACTGGCCGGCGGTTTGCCCAGCACCTCCTGCAAAAGGCGCGTCGTCCCTTCGATAAGCTGGCGCTTGTGCTCGGCAGTAACCCCTTCATCGGTCACGCGAATATGGACATAAGGCATGGTTGTACGCTCCTCAGGTCAGTGCCAGGTGCCAGCGGTACTGCCGCCATCCACCGGCAGGATTACACCACTGACAAAGCGTGAATCGGCCAGGTACAGCACGGCGTCTACCACATCCTGGGGCGTGCCGGTGCGGCCACTGGGCGACAACACGCCCATCCCTTGCACAGTGTCGCCATGCAGCGGTGTAGCAATGATCCCCGGCGCCACGGCATTCACCTGCACGCCGCTGGCCGCCAGTTCCAGCGCCAGGCCCTTGACCGCCTGGTTCAGGCCGCCCTTGACCAGCACCGGCAGCAACGCTGGCACGCGCGTGTCCGGTTGCAGTGCAATGGACGCGGTGATGGCGATGATCTGCCCGTGCCCTTGTTGGCTCATGATCCGCGCCGCTTCCTGGGACGGATAGAAAAAGCCCTTGAGATTGGTGCCCACCAGGGCGTCGACATCGGCCTCGCTGTAGTCGGCAAAGGGTTTGGCAATGAAGATGCCGGCGTTGTTGATCAGGATGTCCACGCTGCCAAAGGTGTGCAGCGCGGTGCTGAACAACCGCTGCGCGGTGCCAGCCTCGGCGATGTCGCCTGCTACGCCGATAAAGCGTGAAGGGTTGCCGAGCCGGGCGGCGGCCTGATCCAGGCGGGCCTGGCTACGGGCATTGCCGACCACGTTGTCACCGCGTTCGAGGAAGGCCTCGGCCAGGGCGAACCCCAAGCCGCTGGAGGCCCCTGTGATGATGACGGTGCTTGGCTTGTTCATGTGTGTGCTCTCCAGTGAAATGAGCCATTGGCTCGGTGTGACGCCACTGTAGGCCGCCATCAGCACTTGAAAAATGAGCCGCAGGGCATTTCAATCGATACATCATGTAATCAATCGAGCCGCCATGACCCGCCATTTTGATGACTTGCAACTGGGCAGCCTGGAACTGTTCTGCCTGGCCGCCGACAGCGGCAGTTTTACGGCGGCTGCTACGGAAGCTGGCGTTACCCCGGCGGCAGTCAGCCGCAGTGTGGCGCGCCTGGAGGAGCGCCTTGGCGTGCGCCTGTTTGTCCGCACCACGCGGCAGATGCGGCTGTCGGCAGCAGGCCAGGCCTATTACCAGCAATGCCGGCAGGCGCTGGGGCAACTGGTCGAAGCCGAGCGCCAGGTAACAGGCGGGCAGCTCGAGCCAAGCGGCCGCTTGCGCATCAGTGCGCCCACGCCCTATGCGCACCACCGGCTGTTGCCGTTGCTACCGCGCTTTCGCCAGCGCTATCCGCAGGTACAGGTGGATGTGCATGTCAGTAACCGTAACGTCGACTTTGCCGAAGAGCCATTCGACCTGGCCATCCGTGGTCGCGAACCGGCCGACTCACGCCTGGTGGCGCGCCGTCTTGAAGATGCCGAGTTGGTAGTGGTTGCCACCCCGGGTTACCTGGCCCGTGCCGGCATACCGCTGGTGCCGCAGGACTTGCAGCAGCACGAGTGCATTCAGTTCGAAATGCCCAGCAGCGGCCGCCGCCCGCCGTGGAGCTTTCGCCAGGATGGCCGCCAGGTTGAAATCGAAACCCAAGGCGCATTTACCTGCCTGGGCGACTTCCTTGCCACGGCCACGCTGGTGCGCCATGGCGGCGGGTTGATGCAGGCGTATCGCTTTACCGTGCAGGACGCACTGGCCAGCGGTGAACTGGTGGAAGTACTTGCCGGGTTTGGCGGGACGACACGCCCGTTCATGCTGATCTACCCGCATGCCCCACACATGCCGTTGCGGGTGCGGGTGTTCATTGACTTCCTGTTTGCCGAAGGGGCACGGCAGCCAGGCTGATCCAAGGCGCAGGGGCGCATGGCCGACTATGCTCTTTGCTGCGTCGAGCCAATCTCATCTCGATGACCCTTCCGATTTCCCAGGAGAACACTCCATGAAGTCCATCGTACTGCTGGTGATTGCTTCTGTGTTGAGTTTTGCCGCCCATGCCGACCCGGCAAGCAACTGTGCAGCGAAGATCAAGGAACTTGAGGATTTCCACAAGGCCAGTGGCCAGGCGATGCATGGCGGTATGGCCCATGACTTCAAGGTCCACATGCAAAATGCCAAGGATGCCCAGAGCAAGGGTGACTATACCCAGTGCCAGGCCTCGGCGGACCAGGCCAAGACTATCTATAACAAGGCACGTAGCAAGTAAGCCCTTGCCGGTTATTCGCGGGTAAACCCGCTCCCACAGGTACTACACTGTTTTCAAGAACAGTGAGACCCCTGTGGGAGCGGGTTCACCCGCGAAGAGGCCAGCGCGGGATGGTCAAGCAATCAGAACCAGCGATCGTTCTTCTTCCGCCCCCGGGTCAGCGCCGGCAAGATCAACCCTGCCAGCAACCCCGCCCCGGCAATGCTGCCGCCATACACCATGTAGCGCATCATCACCTGCTTGTTCTCGTCACCCAGGCGGGCCTGGGTATCGCGCAGGTCCGATTGGCTCTGGTCAAGCTGTTCGCTCAGCGCCTTGTTGCGCGCTTCCAGTTCGTCGTTCAGCTTCTTGCGTGAATCGAGGGTTTCCTGCATGCCCTGCACGCGGTTCTTCCAGCTGTCGTCGATGGTCTTCAACTGCCCGGTCAGCTCTGCCACCTGGGCATCGAGCTGCGGCAGGCGCTCGTTCTGCCCCGGCACGGCCTGCAGGTCATTGCTGAGGATCCACACCACGTCGCCATTCTGCCCGCGCACCTGGCTGTAATTGCCCTGGCTGCCGACCAGGGTCAGTTTCTGCCCGGACTTGAGGGTGCCGACAATACGGTGGCCATCGGTCGGGCCGCTGCGCACGTAGGTGCTCAGGCTGTCGCTGACCCAGCGTGCGTCACTGGCGGGCTCTTCGGCGTGCACGGGTAGGGCGAGGGCTACCAGGGCGGCAATCAGGCCACCGCGCAGGGCAGGGAGGGCGGAAGCAGTTGGGCGGGAATCGGGCATGTTGGGTCTTCGCTGAAACAGGACAAAAGTAGGCCCGGTGACTGGGCCGATGAACCGGTCGGTGAGTTGACCGTCAGCGAAAGACCGTTTTTTTGTCAGCAGGTTCACTGCCTGATGTCGGAAATGTCTGCGGAATGTTGCAGAACCCGACCTAGAGCGCTTCCTTGCCGATGATGTTCTGGCGCTGCGTATGGGGTGCTTTTGGGGGCGCCAAGGCTGCGACTAGACTCAATGGTTCCACACCTTTTCATGGAGCAAAGCCATGACTGCCAAGAACACCATCTGCCTCTGGTATGACAACGATGCCGAGCAGGCTGCCAACTTCTACGCCAGCGTCTTCCCGGACAGCGAAGTGCTCGCGCTGCACAAGGCACCAAGTGATTACCCCTCGGGCAAGGAGGGCGACGTCATCACCGTGGAATTCACCGTCATGGGCATACCCTGCGTAGGGCTCAATGGTGGCAAGGCCTTCACGCACTGTGAGGCGTTCTCGTTCCAGGTCAGTACCGAGGACCAGGCTGAAACCGACCGCTTGTGGGATGCGATTGTCGGTAACGGTGGCGAGGCCAGCGTGTGCGGCTGGTGCAAGGACAAATGGGGGATTTCCTGGCAGATCACCCCTCGCATCCTGATCGAAGCCATCGGCCATCCCGACCGTGCGGCGGCCAAGCGGGCGTTCGATGCCATGATGCAGATGGGCAAGATCGACGTGGCGACAATCGCGGCGGCCTTGAAGGGGTGACCCCTGCGCAGTGGCTTGCCCTTTCATACGCTGCGGTTATCTGTTTGCCCTGGAAAATATCGCTTATCGAGCCGTGCCGCTGTTCCTAAAATCAGGTGGCGGCCCCCGGTTCAAACGCTGTTTTCCACACAACAATAACCAACGGAATACCGCCAGCCATGATGACATCGCCGTTCTCGACCCCCGCGCATACCCGCCGTATCGACCCTTCGCGCCAGCGCGCCGCCGCGCTCAAGGCCGATGGCTCTGTGGATGACAACGACCGCACCGAAATCGGCCCTACGCCATTGGCCTTCGCCGAATGGGCCGCGCTTGGCCTGCAGGCGCCGCATTTGCCAACCCTGCGCGAATACCGCCTGCAACGCATTCGTGAGCAGCTGGTGGCTCGTGACCTGGGCGGCATCCTGCTGTTCGACCCGCTGAACATCCGCTACGCCACCGACACTACCAACATGCAGCTATGGACCACCCATAACCCGGCCCGCGCCTGCTTCGTTGCCGCCAGCGGGCATGTGGTGCTATGGGACTTTCATGGTTGCGACCATTTGTCTGCGCACTTGCCGTTGGTCAGCGAGCTGCGCAGTGGGGCATCGTTCTTCTACTTCGAAACCGGCGACCGCACCGACGAACACGCCCGGCGCTTCTGCGCCCAGGTCGACGAACTGCTGCGCACCCACGCCGGCAACAACCGCCGCCTGGCCGTGGACCGCATCGAAGTGGCCGGCCTGCGTGCGCTCGATGCCTTGGGCGTGCAGGTGCACAACGGCCAGGCAGTCACCGAGTTTGCCCGGCTGATCAAGGGCCCTGACGAAATCCTGGCGATGCGCTGTGCGGTGGCCTCTTGCGAGGCCTCGGTTGCCGAAATGCGCCAGGCCATGCGTGCGGGTGCTACCGAGAACGATGTCTGGGCAGCGCTGCACAGCGGCAATATCCGCCGCGGTGGCGAATGGATCGAAACCCGCATCCTCAGTTCCGGGCCACGCACCAACCCCTGGTTCCAGGAGTCAGGGCCCCGGGTGCTCAGCGACGGTGACCTGTTGTCGTTCGACACCGACCTGATCGGTGTGTACGGCATTTGCGTAGACATGTCGCGCAGCTGGATCTGTGGTGGCTTGCAACCCACGGCCGAGCAGAAGCGTTTGTACCGGATCGCCCACGAGCATATCCACTTCAATGCCGGGATGGTCAAGCCTGGCGTGCGTTTCACGGAACTCACCCGCAACGGCCACCGCCTGCCGGAAAGCTGCCGCGAGCAACGCTATGGCGTGATGTTCCATGGCGTGGGGCTGTGCGACGAGTACCCGTGCATTCGTTACCCGGAAGACCTTGAGTCCTATGGCTACGAAGGTGAGCTGCAGCCGGGCATGGCCTTGTGTGTGGAGGCGTATGTGGGGGAGGTGGGTGGGCGTGACGGCATCAAGCTGGAGAACCAGTTGCTGGTGACCGAGGACGGGTATGAGCTGTTGACCCATTACCCGTTCGAGGAAAGCTTCCTGCGCGATTGATTGTTACAGGACAGAAGATTTTCTGAAGGTGGCCAGGATCTCTGTGGGAGCGGGCGTGCCCGCGAACACCGGCGCAGCCGGTGCCATTCACCGCGTTGGATTCTTCGCGGGCGCGCCCGCTCCCACAGGGGGGATGCGTCGGGTCAGGATTGTGGGTTCAACCTTGCCACCCTCCACCTAGCACCTTGTACAACGTCACCCGGTTCTGCTGCTCGGCCAGCTCCAGGCTGATCAGCGTCTGCTGCGCCGAGTACAGCGACCGCTGCGCGTCCAGCACCTCCAAAAAGCTCTCCGACCCTTGCTTGTACAACGCCAGCGACAAGTCATAGCTTTTCTCGGTGGCCTTGGCCAGGCCACGCTGGGCATCCAGCCGCTCATTGATGTGCCCCCGTACCGCCAATGCATCGGCCACTTCACTAAAGGCGGTCTGCAAGGTCTTCTCATACGTGGCCACCTCGATCTCGCGGTTGACCTTGGCCGCATCCAGTGCCGCCCGGTTGCTGCCGGCATTGAAAATCGGCAGGTTGATTGACGGTGCAAAGCTCCAGGCGCGGCTGCCGCCACCAAACAACCCGGCCAGCTCGCTGCTGGCGCTGCCACCGCTGGCGGTCAGGGTGACGCTGGGAAAGAACGCCGCCCGCGCCGCGCCAATGTCGGCA
Organism: Pseudomonas sp. NPDC089547; assembly: GCF_050280665.1. NCBI lineage: Bacteria > Pseudomonadati > Pseudomonadota > Gammaproteobacteria > Pseudomonadales > Pseudomonadaceae > Pseudomonas > Pseudomonas sp. NPDC089547. The sequence goes on from NZ_JBNNVS010000014.1 coordinate 18,585, forward strand.
TTGGCGGCTTTGAGCGTGTGCTCGGCGGACAATACATCCGGGCGCCGCTGCAACAGGCTCGAAGGCAGGCCAGCCGGCACGCCGACCAACAGCGCCGCATCCAGCCGGGCATCGCCCGGCAACAGTGTGTCGTCCAGGCGGCGGCCCACCAGCAACTCCAGGGCATTGCGGTCTTGCTCCACCTGGCTTTGGTAAGTGGCCACATCGGCCCGTGCCGACTCCACGGTACTCAACGCCTGCGCCAGGCTCAGGCCAGACTCGCCACCCAGCGCGTGGCTTTGCTGCACCAGCGTGTGGGTTTGCTGCTGGCTGGCGTAGGTTTGCCGGGCCAGCGCCAACAGTTGCTGGTCGGCAGCCAGGGTCATCCACGCACTGGCCACTTCGGCCACCAGGCTGATCTGCGTGCTCCGCCGGGTCTGCTCCAGCGCCAGGTAGTCTTGCAGCGCAGCGTCCTTGAGGTTGCCGAGGCGGCCGAACAGGTCCAGCTCGTAACTGCTTACACCCAGGCCGACACTGTACTGGCTGCTGACCGCGTTGCTGCCATCGCTCACGCTGCGCTGGCGGGTGCCATCTGCCGTGGCGGAAACGGACGGGAACAGTGCCGCACGCTGGATTCGGTATTGCGCACGTTGGTACTCGACGTTCAATGCCGCCACCCGCAGGTCACGGTTGTTGGCCAAGGCCAGGGCCACCGTTTCGCGCAGGCGGGTATCGACAAACAAGGCCTGCCAGGCAATGTCGGCGCTGTTGTTGCTGCTGGCCGTGGTGCCCGGCCATTGCCCGGAAACAGGGGCGGTCGGGCGTTGGTAGTCCGGTGCCAGGTTGACGCAACCGGCCAGGGCCATCACCAGCACCAGGGGAAGGGGGGACAGGCGCATCAGGCTTCTCCTGCAACAACGTCAGTGCGTGGGGCGTTGCGGCGCGCGGCCAGGCGCTGCACCAGCACATAGAACAAGGGGATGAAGAACAGGCCGAGCACGGTGGCGGCAAGCATGCCGCCCAGCACACCGGTACCGATGGCCTGGCGCCCGCCGGCACCGGCACCGCTGCTCAGGGCCAGCGGCAGTACGCCGAGGATGAACGCCAGCGATGTCATCAGCACCGGGCGCAGGCGAATGCGCACGGCCTCCAGGGTGGCAGCCAGCAGGTCCTGGCCGCGTTCGTAGCCTTCCTTGGCGAACTCGACGATCAGGATCGCGTTCTTCGCCGCCAGGCCTACGGTGGTCAGCAGGCCGACCTGGAAGTACACATCGTTGTCCAGGCCGCGCAACCCGGTCAGCACCAGCGCGCCGAGGATGCCCACCGGCACCACCAGCATCACCGCGAACGGCACCGACCAGCTTTCATACAGCGCTGCCAGGCACAGGAACACGAACAGGATGGAAATGGCATACAGCAACGGCGCCTGGTTGCCCGCCAGGCGTTCCTGATAGGACTGGCCCGCCCAGGCATAGCCGATGCCTTCCGGCAGTTGCGCCATGACCTGCTCGACCGCCGCCATGGCATCGCCAGAGCTGACGCCGCTGGCCGGTTCGCCAACCAGTTCGTACGCGCCAAAGCCATTGAAGCGCTCCAGCAGCGGCGAGGCCGTGCTCCACGAGGTGCTGGTGAATGCCGACAACGGCACCATGGCATCGCTGTCGTTGCGCACGTACCAGGCGCCGATGTCCTCGGCCAGCATGCGTTTGTCGGCCTCGCCTTGCAGGTACACCTTCTTCACCCGCCCGGCATCGACAAAATCGTTGACGTAGCTGCCGCCCATCACCGTGCTGAGGGTGGCGTTGATGTCACTGGCAGCGACGCCCATGGCACCGGCCTTGCGGTCGTCGATGGCAACGTTCAGCTGGGGCGTGTCTTCCAGGCCCTGGGCCCGCACATTGGCCAGGCGCGGGTCTTGGGCGGCAAGGGTGATGAACTGGTCGCGCGCCTTGAGCAGCTCGGCATGGCCCAGGCCTGCCAGGTCCTGCAACTGCACGTCGAACCCCGAACTCTGGCCCAGGCCCTGAATGGCCGGCGGCGCCATGACGAATACGTTGGCGTCGAGAATGTTCGACAATGCCAGGTTGGCCCGGCGAGCCACCGCAGCGGCGCTGTGCGCTTCGCCCTGGCGTTCGCTCCAGTCCTTCAGCTTGATAAAGCCGCGCCCCGAGTTCTGCGCGTTGCCGCCATTGCCCAGGCCGCGCACGGTCAGGATCGAGGCCACTTCCGGTTGTTGCAGCATGTAGGCCTGCACCTGGCTGCTCACCGCTTGCAGGCGCTCGTCGGTGCCACCCACCGGCAGGGTCATCTGCATCATCAGCATGCCCTGGTCTTCTTCGGGCAGGAACGCCGATGGCAGTTTCTGGAACATCAGCGCTACACCGCCCAGCACCAGGGCGTACACCAGCAGACCACGCAGTGGCCGCGCCAGCACCGAACCTACGGCCTGCTGGTAACGCCAGGACGTGCGCTCGAAGTGGCGGTTGAACCAGCCGAAGAAACCGCGGCGCGGTTCGCCATGGGCTGAAACGGGTTTGAGCAGGGTGGCGCACAGCGCCGGGGTGAGGGTCATGGCCACCAGTACCGACAGCGTCATTGCCGCCACCAGGGTGACCGAGAACTGCTTGTAGATCACCCCGGTGGAGCCACCAAAGAACGCCATGGGCACGAACACCGCCGACAGCACCACGGCAATGCCGACCAGCGCGCCACTGATTTCGCCCATCGACTGGCGCGTCGCCTCGCGTGGGGGCAGGCCTTTTTCAGCCATGATGCGCTCGACGTTTTCCACCACCACGATGGCGTCGTCCACCAGCAGGCCGATGGCCAGCACCATGCCGAACATGGTCAGGGTGTTGATCGAGTAGCCGAGCAGGGCCAGCACACCAAAGGTGCCCAGCAGCACCACCGGCACGGCGATGGCCGGGATCAGCGTGGCGCGCAGGTTCTGCATGAACAGGTACATGATCAGCACCACCAGGGCGATGGCCTCGAACAGGGTCTTGACCACTTCCTCGATGGAAATCTTCACGAATGGCGCGGTGTTGTAGGCCACTTCACTGCGCAGCTGCAGCTTGCTGGGGAAGAACTGCTCCAGCTCGGCAAGCTTGGCCTGCACCGCCTCGGACACGTCCAGCGCGTTGGCGCCGGTGGCCAGGCTTACGGCCAGGCCGCCGGAGGGGCGGCCGTTGTGTTCGGCGACCACGTCATAGCTTTCACTGCCCAGCTCCACACGGGCCACGTCGGCCAGCGTCACCACCGCGCCCGCGCTGTTGTGCTTGAGCACCAGCTCGTGGAACTGCGCGGCGGTCTGCAGCTTGCTGCGGGCGTTGATGGTGGCGTTGAGCTGTTGGCCGGCGCGGGCGGGCAGGGCGCCCAGCTGGCCGGCGGAGGTGTCGACGTTCTGCGCCTCCAGGGCGCTGCTTACGTCCGATGGCATCAGTGCGTATTGCTTGAGCTTGTCCGGGTCGAGCCAGATGCGCATGGCATAGCTTGACCCCAGGGTGGTGACCTGGCCGACACCGCTGACCCGGCTGATCTGGTCGTACAGGGTGCTGGAGATGAAGACGCTGATGTCGGTGGCGCTGACATCGGGGTTGTCCGACACCAGCGAGAGAATGATCAAAAAGTCGCTGGCCGAGTTGTGAATCTCGATGCCTTGTTGCTGCACGGCCTCTGGCAAGCGTGCCTTGGCTTGCTCCAGCTTGGTCTGCACCAGCATCTGCGCGGTGTTGATGTCGGTGCCGGCCTCGAAGGTAAGGGTGATCGAGGCACTGCCCGCCGAGCTGCTGCTGGACGACATGTAGGTGAGGCCGTCCAGGCCGGTCATCTGCTGCTCGATCACCTGGGTTACCGAGTCTTCCATGGTTTTGGCCGAGGCGCCGGTGTAGGTGGCGCTAAGGCTGATTTGCGGCGGGGCGATGTTGGGGTATTGCGCCAACGGCAGCTGGAAGATGGCCAGGCCACCACCGAGCATCACCAGGATGGCGATGACCCAGGCGAAAATTGGCCGGTCGATGAAGAAACGTGCCATGTCATTCGCCTCGTTTGCTGTCGTTGCGGGCGGTCAGGGCGTTGCCCTGTACCTGGACTTGCTGGCCGACGCGCACCTTCTGCAGGCCTTGTACGATCAGCTGGTCACCGGCAGCCAGGCCTTGGCTGACCCACCAGCGGTTGCCCACCGCACGGGCCAGGGTCAGCTCGCGTTGCTGCACCTTGCCATCGACCACCACCAGGGCGGTGGCGTCGCCACGTTCGTCGCGGCTTACGCCTTGTTGCGGTACCAGGATGGCGTCCGCCTGCACACCTTCCTGCACGGTGGCCTTGAGGTACATGCCCGGCATCAGCAGGCCATCGGGGTTGGGCACCACGGCGCGGAAGGTCACGCTGCCGGTGCTTTCATCCACACTCACGCCGTTGAAGGTAAGCGTACCGGCATGGGCGTAGGTGCTGCCGTCTTCCAGCTCCAGGCTGATACGCGTGGCGTCCTGCTGCGTGCCGGGCGCCAGCTTGCCTTCGGCCAGTTCGCGTTTCAGGCGTAGCAGGGTGCTGCTGGGCTGGGTGAAATCGACGTAGATCGGGTCCAGTTGCTGCACGGTGGTCAGCGCGGTGGTCTGCTCGGCGGTGACCAGTGCGCCGGGGGTCACCGACGAGGTGGCCGTGCGGCCATCGATCGGAGCATTGATGCGGGTGTAGTCCAGGTTTATACGCGCGGTGCGCTGTGCGGCCTGGGCCGATTGCAGGCTGGCGCGGGCTTCGAGCAGGGCGGCCTGGGCGCTTTCGTTGTCTTCGGCGCTGATGGCGTCGATCTTCACCAGTTGCGCATCACGCTTGGCCTTCAGCTCGGCGGCCTTGAGCGTGGCGCGGGCCGAACTGACAGTGGCATCGGCCTGGGCGAGCGTGGCCTGGTAAGGCTGCGGGTCGATCTGGTACAGCGCCTGGCCGGCCTTGACTGTATCGCCCTCGTTGAACAGGCGCTTCTGGATGATGCCGCCGACCTGTGGGCGAATCTCTGCAATCAGGTGAGCACTGGCGCGACCGGGCAGGGTGGTGGTCAAGGTTTGGGCGGCAGTGGTCACCTCGTACACGGCAACTTCCTGCACGGGGGGCGCTGCGGGGCCAGTTTCGGCTTCACGGCAGCCGCCAATGACCAGCAGGCCGGCCCCCAGCAACAGGGCACGCGCCAGGGGCGAACGGGCAAACATCAGGGAGTGGAATAAAGTAGGCATCGCAGGCTCCGAGCCAATGGATTTCGATGCCGCCAGCGTGCGCGGCAATTGTGCAGGCAATGTGCAGAAAACGTGGAGATTGCCCAGCGAGCCTTGCGGCACCTGGGCCTGCGCGCTTCAATACGGGCAATTCCAATGTGCCGGCGGTGCCATGAAAGTCAGCCTTTCACGCAAATTCTTCTTCGCCATGCTCGCGGTGTGCGCGTTTGCCGTGCTGGGCATGGTGTTTGCCGCCTACCTGAGTTTGAAGTACGGCTTTCTGGGTTACCTCAACCAGCAGGCCGAAGAACGCATGGACCGCATCGTGCCGAGGGTCGAGCAGGCCTTTGCGCGTAATGGCAGCTGGGACTTCATACGCCGCGACAAGGACCAGTGGTTCGAGCTGCTGCGCCCGGAAGACGTGCTGCCCGAAGCACGTTTCGACGCCAGCCTGCTGACTGTTTCCGACCTGACCGGCGCGTTTGTGCGTTTTGCCCTGCTCGATGCGCAACGTCAGCCGATCATCGGCTACCAGGGTGCCCTTGCCGACATGCTGTTGCGCCCCATCCACCACCAGGGTCAGGTGGTTGGCTGGATGGCGTTGGCACCCTTGCAGTCCGTGACCAGCATTGGCGACCAGCGTTTCCAGCTCAACCAGCTGCGCTCCAGCCTGCTGATCGGCCTGGCCTGCTTGCTGGCCACGGCGGTTATCGCCTGGTGGCTGACCCGTGCCTTGTTGCGGCCCATCCGCGAAGTGGCGAGCGCCACTCACCGCCTGGCAGCAGGCGATTACGCCATACAGCTGCCGGTGCGCTCGGCAGACGAAGCCGGGCAACTGGCCGGTGACTTCAACCGCATGGCTGCCACCCTGGCCAGCAACGAGCGCCTGCGTCGCGATTTCATGGCGGATATCTCCCACGAATTGCGCACGCCGCTGGCGGTGATGCGGGCCGAGCTGGAAGCCATGGAAGACGGCATTCGCCCCATCGACGGCAATGCCTTGCGCTCATTGCAGGGCGAGGTAGGTGCGCTAAGCAAGCTGGTCGACGACCTGTTCGACCTGTCGTTGGCGGAAGTCGGTGGCCCCACCTACCGCCGCGAGCGCATCGACCTGTGCGTGCTGTTGCCCGTGGTGGCAGAAGCCTTTCAGGCCGGCTTTGCCGAGACTGGCCTGCAATTGCGCCTTGAACTGCCCGGGCAGCCATTGTGGGTGCTGGGCGACGAAGCGCGTCTGGGCCAGTTGCTGCACAACCTGCTGGAGAACAGCCGCCGCTATACCGATGCCGGTGGCCTTACCGTCTTGCGTGCATTTCAGGAGGGTGACCAGGTGCTGGTGCAATGTGAAGACACCGCCCCCGGCGTGGACAGCGCATCGTTGGCGCGCCTGTTTGAGCGCTTCTACCGCGCCGAGCGCTCGCGCAACCGGGCCAGCGGTGGCACCGGGCTGGGCCTGGCGATCTGCCGCGGTATCGCTGAAGTGCATGGTGGCCGACTGACAGCCAAGGCCTCGCCCATGGGTGGGCTGCTGCTGGCGTTGGCCCTGCCGGTTGCAGGAGAACACGCATGAACCGGATTCTGCTGGTGGAAGACGAGCCCAAGCTCGCCGCCTTGGTGGGTGATTACCTGCGTGCGGGGGGGTATGTTGTCGAGCATTTGGTCGACGGCCTGGCAGTGATCCCGGCCATTCGCCAGGGCCAGTACGACCTGATGCTGCTCGACCTTATGCTGCCGGGGCGTGATGGCCTGGATATCTGCCGAGAGTTGCGCAGTTTCAGCCGCCTGCCGCTGATCATGATGACCGCCCGCGTGGACGAGATCGACCGCTTGCTGGGCCTGGAGCTGGGGGCGGATGACTACATCTGCAAGCCGTTCTCGCCGCGGGAGCTGGTAGCCCGGGTCAAGGCGGTGTTGCGCCGCAGTGGTGAGCAGCCAGCCAACCCGGGCCTGGAGCTGGACGCCCGCGCATTCCAGGCGCGCTATCGGGGTGTGGCGCTGGAGCTGACACCGGTAGAGTTCCGCATGCTGGCAGCACTGGCGGTGCGCCCGGGGCAGGTGCTGTCGCGGGACCAGTTGATGAACCACATCTACCAGGACCACCGGGTGGTGGCTGACCGCACTGTGGACAGCCATGTGAAGAACCTGCGGCGCAAGCTGGAGGCGGTAACCCCTGGGCATGACCCGATCCGTTCGGTGTATGGGGTGGGGTATAGCCTGGAGTTCGAGTGACTCATATCTGAAAGCTTGCCCGGTCCCCTGTAGGAGCGGCCTTGTGTCGCGATGGGGCGCAAGGCGGCCCCAGAAATTCAGCATCGCAGCACAAATTCCTGGGGCTGCTTTGCAGCCCATCGCGACACAAGGCCGCTCCTACACGCACCGCGCACGGCTGGAGCATCAGATTTCGGACGCTTCGCTCGCTGCTGCTGCCGCCTTCACCGAAGCCTTCTTTTCCTGCACCACAATGTAAAACTCCTCGCCATGTTTCACCGCGCCATACAGCACGGCCTTCTCGATCAGCTCGTTACCGCGCAGGTGGCGCAGCATCATCGGGTCCTTGCGCAGGTCGCGGTACAGGGCCAGGCACAACAGCACCATCACCACCACAAAGGGCAGGGCCACGACGATGGTCAGGTTCTGCAGCCCCGTCAGCGCCTCGCCCGGGTCCCGTGGGTCGCCAATCGCCAGCATGATCGCCGCTACGGTACCGGTCAGCGCACCCCAGAAAATCACCGTGCGCCGCGAGGGCGCGGTGGTGCCGTGTTCCGACAGTGTGCCCATCACCAGCGACGCCGCATCGGCACCGGAAACGAAGAAGATGCCCACCAGGATCATCACCAGCACCGAAGTAGCCGACGCCAGCGGGTAGCTGTCCAGCAGCTGGTAAAGCGCGTGGTTGCTGTTGACCGCGCCATTGGCCAACTGGAAGGCGCCTTCGCGCACGGCATCGATAGCCGCACCGCCAAAAATGGTAAACCACACCAGGCTGACCAGGCTAGGCACCAGCAATACCCCGGTCACGAACTGGCGGATGGTACGGCCGCGGCTGATGCGGGCGATGAACATGCCCACGAACGGTGTCCAGGAAATCCACCACGCCCAATAGAATACGGTCCAGCCGGCCAGCCAGCTGTTCATTTGCTCACCGCCGCTGGCGTTGGTGCGTGCCATCATTTCAGGCAGCATCTTGATGTAGATGCCGATCGAGGTCGGCAGCAGGTTGAGCATCAGCAGGGTCGGGCCAACCATGAACACGAACACCGCCAGTACCAGCGCCAGCACCATGTTGGTGTTGGACAGCCACTGGATGCCCTTGCCGATGCCCGACACAGCCGAAGTGACAAAGGCAATGGTCAACAGGGTGATGATCGCGATGTAGAACAGCTTGCCGGGGCTCTCGATCCAGTCGTTGTACTCGAGGCCACCGGCAATCTGCAGGGCCCCCAGGCCCAGCGAGGCCGCCGAGCCGAACAGCGTGGCGAAAATCGCCATCATGTCGATCAGGCGCCCGAGCGGGCCATTGGCGTGCTTGCCGATCAATGGCCGGAAGGCTGCGGATATCAACTGTGAACGGCCGCGCCGGAAGGTGCCATAGGCAATCACCAGGCCGACGATGGCGTACATGGCCCAGGGGTGCAGGGTCCAGTGGAACAGGGTGGTGGCCATCGCCACCTGCATCGCCTCGCTGGTCTGCCCGGTGGCTGAACCGGGTGGCGGCGACACATAGTGCGAAAGCGGCTCGGCAACACCGAAGAACATCAGGCCGATGCCCATGCCGGCGCTGAACATCATCGCCACCCAGGACACCGTGCGGAATTCTGGCTGTTCGCCATCGCGCCCTAGTGGCACCCGGCCATAGCGACTGGCGGCCAGCCACAGCACGAACACCACGAACAGGGTGGAAGTGAGTACGAAGAACCAGCCGAAGTTGAGAATGACCCAGGATTGTGCGCTGGAAGCACTGCTGGCGAGGCTGGCCTGGTTAAGGAAGCCCCAGAGTACGAAGGCGATTGCCAGGAGGCTGGTGAACCCGAAGACGACCCAGTCGAGCTTGCCCTCGAAATGCCGGTCCTGGCGGGCTTCTGCGGTTTTCGAGGGGTCCGTCACGCCAAGGTCGAGCGTTTCGGTGATGTGTTCCTTTGCCATGAATGATGAGGCCCCTTTGTGGCTTACCTGCGCGCGCAGGCTTGTTGTTGTATGGGCTACCGAGTTCGATGACGGCCTCGGCGGGGTGGAATGCTGGCGCGATTATCCTGCGCAGGAAGAGGCGCCCCCTGTCTCGATAACGCCGTGGGGCGTCCCTTGCGCGACTTGGCAAATACTTTTAGTTCTGGGGGCAATAGCCCTTTCTGCCTCGGGTTCTGGTACCCTGATGGGCATTACCCGGGCCCGCCCATCCGAGCACCGTAGAAGCGCTGCTGCTTGCGGGCCTGGCCGTACCAGGAAACGGAGATTCGTCAAAATGGCCACTGATCGTGTGAGCCTGATTCATTTCGATAAATTGAGCATGAGCCCTGCCGCTGCCGATCGGTTCCAGAAAGCCCTCGACGCGCTGGCAGCGCTCAAGCTGCAGGACCGTTACGTGTACCTCATCGCTCCTTATCTGGGTGATATCGCTGACGCGTCTGACGCCGAGCAACTGGACACCGCCCTGGGCCAGTGCATCCGGGTGGTTGATGAGCTACTGGCTGCCAGGTCGGTCAGCAAGGTCAAAGCCGAGGAAGTGCGCCAGGTGTTCCAGAGCGCTGCCGAGCGTGCGCGGGCAGAGCTGCCTGGCTGAGTGGTGGCATGGCCAAAGACATCGACAACCCCTGCGTCTCGTTATGCCAGCTCAACAGCGAGCTGTGCGTGAGCTGTGGTCGCACCCGTGACGAAATCCGCAAGTGGCGGGGCATGAAACGGCCGGAAAAGATGGCCACCGTGCAGCGGGCGGCAACGCGGATGAAGGCTATCGCCAAGAAGGCAGCCAAGCGACAGAATGCCGACTGAACCCTCCCGGCGTTAGCCGATGAAAGGCCCATCTACTTTTCGCACAGGGTCCAGACTGTCTACAGCACGCGCAGATGAATGCTGCAGTTGATCACAGGATGTGGCAGCCTTTGGCCACCACGCCGGGTCACCGGATGTAACTTGTGCCGAGGGTTGTAGATGATCGAGCGTTGCTTTCGCCACGGCTTGCTCCTGTTGTCGTGCCTGCTGCTGCCATTGGCTGCGGTAGCGCAAGAGCCTTGCCGGCGGTTGACCGCCACCGGCAACCCGGAATACCCCCCGTACCTGTGGCGCGACCCGCAAAACCCCCAGCAACTGATCGGTGCCAACGCTGACCTGCTCAAGTACCTGGGCAAGCAGTTGGGGCTGGAGATCGAGGTGGTTTACGGCGGGCCGTGGTCGCGTGCGCAGGAAGAGGTGCGCACCGGCCGGATCGACTTGATGGCCGGGTACTTCATGACCCAGGCCCGGCAGCAGCAGATGGACTTCGTCACCCCGCCATTTCTGCACACGCCCAGTGTGGTCTGGGTACGCCAGGACAATGCCTTTGCCTACCACCAATGGGCAGACCTGAAAGGCCGCAAGGGCGGGACCTTGGTCAACAACAGCCACGGTCAGCAGTTCGACGACTTTGCCAGGGCCAACCTCATCCTCGAAGCAGTACCCAGCGCCAGGCAGGCATTCGAAAAACTCATGCACAAACGCAGCGACTATGTCGTGTACGAGCAGTACCCTGGCATGGCGCTGGCGCGCACCTTGGGTATTGCCAGCACTGTGCAGGTGTTGGAGCCGCCTATCTCCAGCGAAGGGCTGTACCTGGCGCTTTCGCATGATTCACCCTGCAATCAGCCGCATTTGCGTGAAGCGCTGGCGCGGGAAATGGAAAAGATCGTGGCCGGGGCGTTGCCGCAGCAGTTGCTGCAGCAGAACCTGGAGCGGTGGCAGTAATCAGCGAGGAAGGTGCGCGGCCTCCCGTGCGTGCTTGGCCCGGGTCACGTTGACCGCGCCTGGCAGGCTGACGTCGTTCTTTGCCGCGAGGATTTCAGCCATGACGCTGACGGCGATCTCGGCCGGGGTCTTGCTGCCGATGTAGATGCCAATCGGGCCGTGCAAGCGTTGCAGCGACGCCTCGCTTTCGCCGAAGTGCTCGATCAGGCGCTCACGGCGCAGCTGGCTGTTGCGCCGCGAGCCGATGGCACCGATGTAGAACGCCGGGCTGTGCAAGGCTTCGAGCAGGGCCAGGTCGTCCAGCTTCGGGTCGTGGCTGACGGCAACGATGGCAGTGCGCAGGTCCGGGGTGAAGGCGCGGACCACGTCGTCGGGCATGCCGGCCAGCAGGTTGACGCCGGCCACGCTCCAGCCTGCGGTGTACTCGGGGCGTGGGTCGCACAGCGAAACGTTGAAACCATTGAACAGGGCCATGGTGGCCAGGTACTCGGCCAGTGCGCCACCACCGATCAGCAGTAAACGGTAGCCCGGCCCCAGGGTGCTGAGCATGTGTTGGCCATCGAAGCTGAACAGGTCGGGCGTGCTGGTGGGGGTTAGGCTGATATCACCGTTGTGCAGGTTGAGCCATCGGCGGACCAGGCTGCCCTTGTCAAGGCAGGCCAGCAGCCGTTCGAGGTGCTGCAGCGGCGGTGTGAACTCCAGTACAAGCTCCAGTGTGCCGCCACAGGGCAGGCCGAAACGGTGTGCTTCATCGGCGCTTACGCCGTAACGCACCACTTGGGGCAGGCCGTTGGGCATGCCGGGGCCGCCGTGGGCAGTGGTGTAACGGTGAATGAGGTCGTCCTCGATACAGCCACCGGAGACACTGCCGACCACCCGGCCATCAGCGCGCAAGGCCATCATCGAGCCGACCGGGCGAGGGGATGAACCCCAGGTGCGGGCGACCGTGGCCAGCAGGACGCGGTGGCCAGCGGCGAGCCAGTCTCGGGTGGTGCGCAGTACCAGCAGGTCGATGCTTTCCATGGGGCTCCTTTAAACCTGAAGGTTGTGAGTGGCCTCTTCGCGGGCTCGCCCGCTCCCACAGGATTTTCGACAGCTTCGAATCCTGTGCAGTACCTGTGGGAGCGGGCAAGCCCGCGAAGAGGCGGGCACAGGCACCCCTGTCTCAGCGCATATGCAAGATGATCGGGCTGCTGCTGGCCGGGTCGGTATGCCCACGCAACTTGCCCACCGCCTGCGCATCCACGCTGCCGCCATGATTACCCCAGGCCGTGCGCACGAAGCTCAGTACTTCGGCAATTTCCTGGTCACTCAGTTGCTCCCGGAACGCCGGCATGCGGTAGGCATCAGGCAACCCCGCCGTCACCACCCGCTGCGAACCGTTCAAGGTAATGTTGATCGCAGAAGCGCCCTCTTTAGCCAGTGCCGAGGTTGCCCCCGCCAAAGGTGGCATCCATTGGTCCTGGCCCTTGCCTTCCAGTCCGTGACACGACGCGCAGCGGGTCACGTAGGTATGTGCGCCTGGGCTGTCGAGCTGTGTTGCTGCCGACTCGGCCACGTACTGCCACGGCGCCCCATCGCGCTGCGGGTCGCCGGGCAGCGACTTCAGGTAGTGGGCGATGGCCGCCAGGTCATCGTCGCTCATGAACTGCGTGGAGTTGTTGAACGCCTCGGTCATCGAGCCGAACACGACTGCATGGCGGTTACGGCCGGTCTTGAGAAACTGCGCGATCTCGTCTTCGCTCCAGCGTCCCAGCCCTGTGTTGTGGTCGGCACGCAAGCTTGGTGCGTACCAGCCATCGAGCAGGGCGCCGGCCAGGAAGGGCTTGCCGCTGTCATCCAGCGCCTTTTCGTTGAATGCCAGGCCGCGTGGCGTATGGCAGCTGCCGCAGTGGCCAGGGCCCTGAACGATATAGGCGCCGCGATTCCATTGCGCATCCTGCCCAGGTTTATCGGCGTATGGCGTGGTGGCGGCGAACAGGCCGTTCCACAGGGCAATGGGCCAGCGCAGGTTCAGCGGCCAGGGGATGTCGCTGGCCAGGTTGGCCTGCCGGGCCGGTTGCACGCCGTGCATGAAGAATGCGTATAGCGCCTTTACATCGTCGTCACTGAGTTTGGCGTAGGACGGGTAGGGCATGGCCGGGTACAGCCGCCGGCCGCCGGGCGCGACACCTTGGCGTACGGCGCGGTCGAAGTCGGCGAGGCTGTAGCTGCCGATACCGTTGTCGCGATCAGGGGTAATGTTGGTGGCGTGGATAGCCCCGAGCGGGGTGGCCATTTCCAGCCCGCCCGCGAACGGCTTGCCCTCCGGCAGGCTGTGGCAGGCCACGCAGTCGCTGAGCCGGGCCACGTATTCGCCACGGCTGACCAGTGCCGGGTCGGCGGCAGAGGCCTGTGCGTCCACAAACGGCGAGGCGGGCTCGCGGGTGACATACCAGGCCAGCAGGCCTGCCGCGACCAGGCACGGCAGCGCCAGCCAGCCAGCGGTTCTTGCGAAACGATGGGTCATGGGGGCGTTCCTTGTGCGCTAGCTGAAGGTATGGCGGCTCAACGGCAGGCTGCGTACGCGCTGGCCGGTCAGTTGCGCGACCGCGTTGGCTACCGCCGGGGCTACGGCCGGCAACGGAGGCTCGCCAATGCCGCCCATCTTCGCTCCGCTTTCGACGATGCGCACATGCACCCGGGCCATGCGCGAAGGCGGCAGGATCGGGTACAGGTCGTAGTTGCGGGCCCGCGGCTTGCCATCCACGTACACCGCTTCTTCCACCAGCGTCTGCGACAGGCCCAAGGCTACGGCGCCGTTCACCTGATGCTCGATGATCGCCGGGTTGACGATGCTGCCCGGGTCGATGGCCTGCCAGATATCGTGCACCTTGACCTGGCCATTCTCGATCGACACTTCGGCAATGACTGCCGCCTCCGAGCCGAAGGGCGAGGCCATGGCCACGCCACGTGCCCGCTTGCTGCCATCGTCGGCAGTGAACGGGCCGCGCTTCCAGCCGCCGGACAGGTCGGCGACCGCGTTCAGCAGGTTGGTCAGGCGCGGGTTGTCGCGCAGCAGGTGCAGGCGCAGTTCGAAGGGGTCTTTGCCGCCTTTGTCGGCCAGTTCGTCGAGAAACGACTCGTAGAAGAAGTCGTTCAGCGAATTGCCCACCGAGCGCCAGTAGCCAAGCATGGCCGGGCCTTTCACATAGATCTGGGCGATGCGCTTGTTGGCGATGGCGTAGGCCTTGCCCGACAGCCCTTCAAGCGCGGTCGGGTCGATTTTGTCGCCTTGCTTGCCGGCCAGTGCTTCGGTCGGGCCTTCGGTGGCACTGACCGCTTCCAGGGCAACCGGAAAACCGTCTGCATCCAGGCCAGCACGGAACTTGACCACGGCAACCGGGCGCAGCACGTCGCGCAGGAACTCTTCTTCACGGCTCCAGATAAGTTTCACCGGCCGCCCCACTGCCTTGGCCAAGGCAATGGCCTGGGGGTAGGGGTTGGCTGAGTCGTACAGGAAGTGGCGACCAAAGAAACCGCCCAGCAGCGGCGAGTGCAGGTTGATTTGCGCAGTTTCCAGGCCGGTGCGCTTGGCAATGTCGTCGCGGAACATGTCCGGCGCCTGGTTGGGCAGCCACACGTCCAGCGTCCCGTCCGGGTTGAAGCGGGCAAGGGCAGAGGGTGGCTCCAGCTGGGCATGGTTCAGGTACTGGTTGTGGTAGCTGGCCTCGACCTTGGTCTTGGCGTTGCTCAAGGCGCCCGCAGTATCGCCTTGGTTTTCTTCATCGCGGGCCGGGCCTTCGACCGTGGCCAGGTGCTCGCGCCAGCCATCGCTGGAGAAGTCTGCCGGCATCGCTCGCACCTTCGAGTCGGCAGCGGCCTCTTGCCAGTCCACCTGAATCGCCTCCACCGCACGCTTGGCATGCCACCAGCGCTCGGCGACCACGGCCACGGCGCCCGGTAACTGATGCACCGAATGCACGCCTTTCATGGCTTTGACCTGCGCTTCATTGCGCAGGCCGCCCACGGTCATGCCCAGGCGTGGCGCGTGTTGCACGGCGGCGTGGAGCATGCCGTCGACCTTGATGTCGATGCAGTACTGGGCCTTGCCGGTAGACTTGTCGTAGGCGTCCAGGCGGCGCACGGGCTTGCCGATCCAGCGGAACTGGCTGGGGTCGCGCAGCTTGACGCTGGCCGGGTCGGGCACCGGCAGGTCCATGGCGCGGCCGGCAAGTTCGCCATAGGGGATGGAGCGGCCGGTCGTGGTATGTACCACGTTGCCAGGTGTGGTCGAGAGTTCTTCAACCGGCACGCCCAACTGCTGGGCACCGGCCTGCAGCAGCATGGCCCGGGCGAGGGCGCCCAGGCGGCGCATGGTCGGGTAGCTCATGCGCACCGACATGCTGCCGCCGGTAATGCGCATGCCGTTTTCCATTACTACATAGGCTTCGCCCGGTGGCGCACTCTCGACCACGAAATGGGCAGGGTCGACATCCAGCTCTTCACCGACGATTTGTGCCATGGCGGTGAAGGGGCCTTGCCCGCCCTCCATGAACGGACTGAGCAGGCGCACCGTACCGTCCGGGCGGATCTCCAGGAACGCCGGCACCTGAGTGCCCCGTTCCGCGGTCGCAGCAACTGCGGCCTGCACCCGGGCCGACCCCATGGGCAGGCCAAAACCCAGCACCAGGGCACCGACCGCCGTGCCAGCAAGAAAGCGCCGCCGTGACAGGTTGACGGTCTCGCCCAGTTGCAGCTTGAGCAACTCGGCAGGCGTATCGACGGGCGTGTTCATCAGGCCTGCTCCCCTTGAGCCAGGCCGTGCACAGCGGCATGGATGGCGTTGTAGGTGCCGCAGCGGCACAGGTTGACCATGGCGGCGTCGATCTGCGCGTCACTCGGTTTGGGGGTGTGCTTGAGCAGCGCCGTGGCCGCCATCACCTGGCCGGACTGGCAGTAGCCGCACTGGGCCACCTGATGCTCGACCCAGGCCGCGACCACCCGTTTGCCGACAGCATCGGCCTCGATCGCCTCGATGGTGGTCACCTCACGCCCTGCCACGCCAGCCACAGGGGTAACACAGGCGCGCACCACATTGCCGTCTACCAGCACCGAGCAGGCGCCGCACTGGGCCAGGCCACAGCCATACTTGGTGCCAGTCAGCCCCAGGTCATCGCGGATCACCCACAGCAGGGGCGTATCGGCGTCCACCTCGACCTGGTAGGTCTTCTGGTTGATGCGTAGTTCCATGGTTCACCTGCCAATCATCGGTTGCTGTCGCATTGATTATTCTGTGTGGGGAATACGTTGTTCCCCAGAGAAGAAACGCTAGCACAGGGGGATGACCGCTGGTCCGGTGGCGGGTGCAGGTCCAGAGGATCAGGCAAGCAATCCGGTGGAATGCGCAAGCGACGAGGTAAACAGGACTTCCGGGCTGAAAACCCGGATAATGCCGGCCAATTTCGTTTTGCACGCTTAAATCACGGTAATCCCGCATGGAAATCAAGGTCAATTTTCTCGACAATCTCCGTCTCGAAGCCAAGTTCGACGACTTCACGGTGATCGCCGACCAACCGATCCGCTACAAGGGTGATGGTTCGGCCCCTGGACCGTTCGATTATTTCCTGGCGTCTTCGGCCTTGTGCGCGGCTTACTTCGTCAAGCTGTACTGCCAGACCCGCGACATCCCCACCGAAAACATTCGCCTGTCGCAGAACAACATCGTCGACCCGGAAAACCGCTACAACCAGATCTTCAAGATCCAGGTCGAGCTGCCCGAAGACATTTCCGAGAAGGACCGCCAGGGCATCCTGCGCTCCATCGACCGCTGCACCGTCAAGAAAGTGGTGCAGACCGGCCCCGAGTTCGTGATCGAAACGGTCGAAAACCTCGACGCCGATGCCCAGGGCCTGCTGATGCCGGTATCGGACAGCAGCACCTACATCCCCGGCAAGGACCTGCCGCTGGAGCAGACCATCGCCAACATGTCCGGCATCCTCGCCGGGTTGGGGATGAAGATCGAGATCGCCTCGTGGCGCAACATCGTGCCCAATGTGTGGTCGCTGCACGTGCGCGATGCGCAGTCGCCGATGTGCTTCACCAACGGCAAGGGCGCCACCAAGGAAGCGGCGCTGGCTTCGGCACTGGGTGAGTTCATCGAGCGCCTGAACTGCAACTTCTTCTACAACGACCAGTTCTGGGGTGAGGAGCTGGCCAACGCGCCGTTCGTGCATTACCCGAACGAGCAGTGGTTCAAGCCTGGCCCGCGCGACGCACTGCCGGCTGAGATCCTCGACGAGCACTGCCTGGCAATCTACAACCCGGACGGTGAGTTGCGGGGTTCGCACTTGTACGACACCAACTCTGGCAACACGGCGCGCGGCATCTGCTCGCTGCCATTCGTGCGCCAGTCGGATGAGCAGGTGGTGTACTTCCCGTCCAACCTCATCGAAAACCTGTTCCTCAGCAACGGCATGAGCGCCGGCAACACCCTGGCCGAGGCGCAGGTGCAGTGCCTGTCGGAAATCTTCGAGCGGGCGGTGAAGCGCGAAATCCTCGAAGGCGAGCTGTGCCTGCCGGACGTGCCGCAGGAGGTGCTGGCCAAGTACCCGGCCATCGTTGCCGGCATCCAGGGGCTGGAAGAGCAGGGCTTCCCGGTGCTGGTGAAGGATGCTTCGCTGGGCGGCGAGTTCCCGGTCATGTGCGTGACCTTGATGAACCCGCGTACCGGCGGTGTATTCGCCTCGTTCGGCGCCCACCCGAGCCTGGAAGTGGCACTGGAGCGCAGCCTCACCGAACTGCTGCAAGGCCGCAGCTTCGAAGGCCTGAACGACCTGCCGCAGCCGACCTTCGAAAGCCATGCGCTGACCGAGCCGAACAATTTCGTCGAGCACTTCATCGACTCCAGCGGCGTGGTGTCGTGGCGCTTCTTCAGTGCCAAGGCTGACTTCGAATTCGTCGAGTGGGACTTCTCGGGGCATGGCGAGGACTCCAACGTGCAGGAGGCTGCAACCCTGTTCGGCATCCTCGAAGACCTGGGCAAGGAGGTGTACATGGCGGTGTACGACAACCTTGGCGCCACCGCCTGCCGCATCCTGGTGCCGGGCTACTCGGAAATCTACCCGGTCGAGGACCTGATCTGGGACAACACCAACCGTGCCTTGTCGTTCCGTGCCGACATTCTCAACCTGCACAACCTCGAGAGCCGGCCGCTGAAGCTGTTGCTCAAGCGCCTGGACAACTGCGATGTGGATGACTACACCACCATTACCACCTTGATTGGCGTGGAGTTCGACGAAAACACGGTGTGGGGCCAGCTGACCATCCTGGAACTGAAACTGTTGATCTGCCTGGCAGTGCAGCGCTTCGAGGAGACCAAGGAGTTGGTCGAAGCGTTCCTGCAGTTCAACGACAACACTGTCGAGCGCGGGCTGTTCTACCAGGCATTGAATGTGGTGCTGGAAGTGGTGCTGGATGATGAGCTGGAGATGGACGACTACGAGCCCAACTTCCGCCGCATGTTCGGCAACGCGCGCATGGACGCGGTGCTGGGCTCGGTGGACGGCAGCGTACGCTTCCATGGCCTGACCCCGACCAGCATGAAGCTCGAAGGCCTTGATCGCCACCTGCGCCTGATCGAAAGCTACAAGAAGCTGCACGCTGCGCGGGCCAAGTTCGCCTGAACACGCAGTATCGAGCAGGGCAAATAACCCTGCTCGATACCCAGGCGTGTATGCGATCCCTGCGGGAGATCTCCCAGCCCTTCTGGCTGCGCTGTCGCGCAGAAAACTGATGCCGGGCGCACCGCGTACCCTGTGGGAGCGGGCATGCCCGCGAAGAATCCAGCGCGGTGCATGGCACCGGCTGCGCCGGTGTTCGCGGGCATGCCCGCTCCCACAGGGCCCCTGCTAGATCAGTAAGAGATGTGCAGTTCTATGAGAGCGGGCGTGCCCGCGAAGAATCCAACGCGGTGTATGGCACCAGATACGCCGGTGCCATATATCGCTTTGATCACGGCCCTATCCCCAATTCGCCTTTCCGCTTTGCCTGGCAGGCGCGTAGAATTTTGCTCCCCAAATCCATGGCGCGTGAACCGCCAGAAGGACCTCGGCCGCGCATAACAAGAAGGCGCAGACCATGAGCACCCCTTTGGATACCAATGCCCTCAAAACCCGCCAGCAAGCCGCCTGGGCCAGCGGTGACTACGCCGTAATCGGCACCACCTTGCAGCTGGTTGGCGAGCGCCTGGCCGAAGCCTGCGACCTACGCTGGGACGAACACGTGCTGGATGTTGCCGCCGGCAATGGCAATGCCACCCTGGCGGCCGCCCGGCGCGGTTGCCGCGTCACCTCCACCGACTATGTACCCGAACTGCTCAAGCGCGGCGAAGAGCGGGCCCGTGCCGAACACCTGAATGTGCTGTTCCAGGCCGCCGATGCCGAGGCGCTGCCGTTTGCCGATGGTACGTTTGATGCCGTGCTTTCCACCTTTGGCGTGATGTTCGCCCCGGATCAGGCCCAGGCCGCGCGCGAACTGGCGCGGGTATGCCGGCCAGGTGGCCGCATCGGCCTGGCCAACTGGACCCCACAAGGTTTTGTCGGGCAGATGTTCAAGACCCTGGGTCGGCATGTGCCGCCGCCCACTGGGGCCCTTGCGCCTTCGCGGTGGGGCGATGAGGAACAGTTGCGGGTGATGTTCGAAGGTACGCTGGGTGAACTTCAGGTAAGCCACCAGTACTTCAACTTCCGCTACCGCTCCGCGGCACATTTTATCGAGGTGTTCCGCACCTGGTACGGGCCGGTGCACAAGGCGTTTGCGTCGTTGGAGGCGCAGGGGGCCAATGCCCTGGAGCGAGACCTTACCCAGTTGCTCGATGAGAACAACGTGGGTGGTGCTTCATCGTTGGTGGTGCCGAGTGAATACCTTGAGGTGGTGATCACTCGGGGGCCTTAGCGGGCACGTCCTCAAACGCTTCTACGGGCGATGGCGCTGCATGGTCGTTGAAGCGTTTGCCTCATACCCACTGACTCAGAGGTCAGTCAATCAGCCATCCGGGGTCGCCTTCGACCAATGTACCGCCGTGGCTGGTTGTATCGCCTTCCCTTGCCGCGGGTTGGGCTTCAATGATCGTGCAGGCCGCCCCGGTTTCTATGACAGCGCCACAACTGGTGCGGTCGCCTACGCGTGCTACGGCTTTGCCATCTACAAATGTTGCGCTAGCACCGGTTTCAACGGTGCCTTCGCCATGCAGTGGGCAGAGATGGCGATGACCTACGAGTACGATGGGTTTCATTTGCGCTTCCTTTTGCCAGGTTTGACAGGTGCCTCTTCGAAGGCTGCTGGGGGCGGTGGTGCGGCTTGCACGTTGAACAGGCGGCAGATGCCGTACCAGCAGATGGCGACGGTGAGGTTGTAGGGGAACAGCACGGCCCAGAAGGGCAGTTGCCAGTTTTTACCTCAGGCTTTACCGGAGCTCGAGGACCGCCATTTGCGCTGGTCCGAGTTTTGACCACCATGCCGGGCAAGGTATGGCTTTTACCAGGCTAGTGCGTGCATACGGCTGACGGAGTTGACCCGCATTTGAATCCGGCGCGGTCGTGACACTGAGTCCACAAACGCAATGTTTTGTGTGAATACCTCATTCTTCTGCTTCCCTTCTATATAGGGTTTACTTTGGTTGAGCGTGAGTTTTGTTGCTTATGGCCGCATGCGATCGCACTGAAGAGCGGGATTCGGTTAGTCTGAAAAATGGTTAATTAGCATTGGAGGGTCTGTGCTTGAGGATTTTTTGCATGCTGCCATTAATGATAGAGGGATTTGTAGGTTTAAGTAAAAACTGAATTTCCTCGTGACTGAAAGAGGAAAAATTGCCAGGTGAGAGTCGTTTGGGGCGCAGGGCGCTCGACTTATATTGATACCAAGATGTTGCTTCGTATTCCTGCTGATGGAGAATTTATAAACTGCCGCCAGACTACTTTATCAGCACAATCGCTCGCCTGTAGGATTTGGTCAGTGGCATGAAGGCCATTTCCACATATGGGAGCAGAAAGATGTCGAAGTCTAGTGTCGATCTTAATTTTAAAAATAGCCTATGCGTGCTCGAGACAAACCCATTCACAGAGCATGATTTTTTTTGGGAGCGCCATCGCTTTGAAAGAGATGGGTATCTTAAGATCAATGATTTAGTTGATCCGTTGATTAAGCAAGCGATTGCCGAAGATGTAAGATATTTGCTGGCCAACCATGCTAAGCGAAGAGATTTTCTTATTGAGTCGACGGGCAATACTCCTAGGTATTTGAGTAACGTTCCCCAGGAGTGTATTGAGACTGAAGGAAAGTATATACCGCTTGCATATAATTCTCGCTACTTAGCAAAGCTGATCGAAGGTATTGTAGGTGAGGCTGTTATTCCTACTCCATGGAAGTGGGATAACTACATTATAAATTCCCAGCACAAGGCTGGTGATACTCATGGATGGCACTGGGGGGACTATCCTTTTACAATTATTTGGGTTGTAGAAGCGCCAGCGATTGAATGTGGTGGGCTCCTAGAGTGTGTCCCACATACACGTTGGGACAAATGTAATCCTCGAGTTGAGTCCTTACTAGCTGCAAATAAGATCGATACATATTGCCATGAATCGGGCGATGTATATCTTCTGAAGGCCGATACTACGCTTCATCGGGTGAAACCTCTAACAATCCCCGTGGATCGAATCATTCTAAATACGACCTGGGAGCGTGCAAGAGATAAAGATCGCCATGTAGAGCATGAGACGTTTGTCTTCAGGGACTAATTGAAGGTGGCCGAAATGTCGATCAGATTTGCGCATGCGAATCTTATTTCGTGTGATTGGAAGAAACTATCAAGATTTTATATAAACGTATTTGGGTGCGTCGTGGTGGGGCCCGTTAGACGTCTTTCCGGGCCAGATGTTTCGGAAGGAATAGGTCTGCCAAGTGCTCATATTGAAGGTGTTCACCTGAAAATGCCTGGATGCATTTGTGGACCGACGTTAGAAATTTTTGAGTACGATAAACAGCGTGAGGAATCTGTTAAGTTCGCAAATTCAAGTGGTATCACACACCTTGCATTTGAGGTGTCCGATCTAGAAAGGGTTTGTGCAGACGTCATTCTACATGGTGGGTCGATGTTAGGTAGGTTGTCCTGTATACCAGTTGAAGGTATAGGTCGCTGCACATTCGTATATGTTAGAGATCCTGACAGAAATATTATTGAGGTACAAAGTTGGAATAATTATGAAAAAGATACTGGCGCAGTTTGATCTTGTGAAAGCTAAATATCCCCGAGGCGATAAGAGAATGTCAGGTTTTTATGATAGTGTGAACTGCATTAATAGCTTGGCAGAGGGGTCTCCAGGGTTCATCTGGCGAGAGATTGAGGAGGATCTTGAAGGTTTGGGGAAGTTGTGGGGGGAGGATTATCTTTATACTCTGTCAACCTGGGATGATGTAGGGTCGCTGAAAGACTTTATTTATCATTCGACTCACTTAGAAATAATGAAATCTGGTCGTGAGTGGTTCCACAAGTTAAATCATGTTCGGCTGGTTCTTTGGTGGGTGCCTAATGATCATAAGCCTACACTTACAGAAGCGCATGAGCGTTTGATGTACCTCCACGAAAATGGACCATCTAGTTTTGCTTTTGATTTTAAAAGTTGCGATCTCCCAGTTGTAATGTATTGAGGGTAAGTTCATGTCGAAAATCGAAATTGAAAAGCAAGCATTGCTTGCGAGCTTTTATAGGAGTTTTTTGAGTTCTCCAGAAGTCCTGGTTGGCCTCGGGGGTGAGACTGAAGATTTAAGGCGAAAAGCTTATGAAGTTGAAGGTGAATGGATCAAAGCAGAGGAGAGGCTAGTAAATTCTGATTTGCTGCCAAAGGGCAAGAAAGAGTTTATTAAGTGGTATCTAATGATGGAGCGAAAAATGAATATGGATATCCGTTTTTTCATCGAGTTTTTACGTGGGCAAGCTAGCTTAAAGCAGATTGCATATTATATTTGCATGGAAGAGCTTGTCGATGGGTCGTTTGATGATCTAATGGCCCTTGTGCAGTTGGGGATGCCTATCAGGCCGAAAATGGTCGCTGGTAGAAATTATTGGGATGAGATGGGGGGTGGTGACTTTTCAAAAGTACACACAACGATGTTCAAGGATTCGTCTGATTACATGCGGATGATTCTGAGAGATTTAGATGTGTCGGTAGACAAACCAACGCTCGAGTGTCTCATGAATGGCAATATGCTATTAATGTGGGCACTTCGCCGGGAGTACAATGTAAGACTAATTGGAGCAATAGGTTTAGTTGAAGGATCTGCGCCTGTTCGTTTTCGAGCCACCACGGAAGGTTTGGAACGTCTCAAACAGCCTGAGCGGGTAGTGGCTTACCACAAAGCGCACATAGATATTGATACACATCACAGTCGTGCTTGGTTAGAAACGGTCTTGGATCATTTCGCGGCCTGTGGAGATGATGTAATCCGGGAAATGGCCTTGGGAGTCGCTATTCGACACAATATTGCACTGCGCTACTATCATCACATGTATGTTGAAATGAGAGCTTTAGGTGATGACTGACTCTAATGTAATAGTGGTAGTTGACCCGGTAAGTTCGGCGGTTTATTTCGGAAATGCCATACAGGCGAAGGGCTATCGAGCAGTTGCGTTGATTAGCGTAAAGAAATTGTCAGCAAGCCTCAAACGTTTGCAAGATCTAAAGGAATTTCAGCATATAGTGTATGCGGAGGACTTAGATTCCGCAATAGAACTGCTTTCTAGATTGAGAGTTTGTGCGGTGGTGCCCGGTTCAGATTTGGGAGTATGTCTGGCGGATAAAATCAGCAATTACTATGGTCTAGTCGGTAATTTGATTGAGACTTCATTGTCGCGGACTGACAAAGGATCTCAGAAGGCTACGCTGATAAGAAAAGGCGTCGCGGTCGGGTGGGGAATAGAAATGGAGGCGAGTGATGATAAGCGCGAAACACTGAAACTGCTGAAGTATCCTGTGGTGGTGAAACCCTGTCGAGGTACCGGTAGCAGGAACGTAAAAATGTGCACAAATATTAGTGAGGTGGATGAGTCGATCTCAAACATTAGAAATAATGCCGAGGCTAGAGGGGACGAGGAACGTAAAGTCTTGGTGGAAGAATACCTGGGTGGTGAAGAATATTTTGCGGTGACTGCTAATTATGGCATAAGTGGTGATAAACAGCTTATATGCTTTGCGGTGTATGAGAAGATAACTAGGGGAAGAAGTCCAAGCGTATACAAAAATATTAGGTCGTTACCTTTGGATGATGGCAGGGCGCAATTTGCGTTTCGTTATGTTAAAGCTGTTAACGCCGCGCTAGATTTTGCATATGGTATCAACGATGTTGAGTTGAAAATAGGCCTTAGAGGCCCGCTAATGATTGAACAAAATGGACGAGTGCCGGGTGCTTTAGTGCCCAAGTTAATAGGGCTGTGCACAGGGGTGGATTGCTATCAGTTAGCCTTAGACATCTATTTGGGAGAAAAAGTAACTCCGATAAGTTCTTTGGTTTTTCAGAGGCACTTCTGTATATGCTGCTTGATTTCTGAGAGATCAGGAGTGGTCGAGAAGATAAATGGACTTGAGGAGGTGCAGAACTTGAAATCGTTTAATATGATGAGTTTGCATGTTGATGTAGGTGATCATGTTGATTTGACATTGGATTTTCTGTCTTCATGGGGGATGGTTTTTTTGGTTCATGATGATTTGGATGTGCTGCAAGCTGAATCTGAGGTTGTTCATGAAAAGCTCTCCTTGCAATACCAGTCGCGGAGGGTATAACGCTCCAATGGGAGCAGGGAGGAAGTGATGTATAGTCTGAGCTTGATGCTATTGGTGGCGATTTTTATTTGCTGGGTTTGTCGGAAGACTGTATCTGCTATGAATCAGCCTGAATTTATAGGAGATATCCTAGCGGGTATACTGATCGGGCCCTATGTTTTGGGAGAGTTCTTGCCGCAAATATTACCAATAGTTGATATGGTTGGGTTTATAGAGTTGCTGCGTGGCCTTAGCGAACTTGGGCTAATTTGGATCCTTGTTGAGGCTGTATGGTGTGCTACTAACTTTCGTGGTGATTCACTTAATGAGAGGCCGGCAATAATTACTGCCGTATTAAGTATATTTATTCCTTTTTTGGTTGGGGCAGTACTCGGATACTATTCAAAAAACCATTTGGCCTTTGATCAGTCAACTATTGGTTATGTGCTATTTTGCGGTATTGCATTTTCGGTGACGGCCCTTCCTGTGCTGGCTATCATGATTGACCGTTTGAAGTTTATCAGTCGATCTGTGGGGAGTTCCGCACTAGCTGCTGCTATCTATACAGATGCATTCGCGTGGATTTCGTTAGCTATAGTGGTGGGTATTTGGGGGGTAAATGCAGAAAGTGACATTGAAGTTCTACTTAGATTTATTGGCTTGGTTTCGTTTTTTGTAGTTATCGTGGTTGTAAAAATGATGGCTTCAAAATTGGACCTGAGAGCCACCACTAATCGGGCAAAGATGACGCTAGTGATATTCTTGTTTGTAATATTGTGCGCAAATATAACTCATGGCTTGGGTTTTCACTATTCCATGGGTGCTATTGCAGCTATTTTTGCGCTGGCTAGAGTTCAGGGGCTCAAGAATGCCTGGGAGCAATGGGAAGGAAATATAAGAGTAGTAATGGTTCCAATGTTTTTTGTTGGAACAGGTACAATGTTGACGTTTGCAAGTTTTAATAATTCACAACTCTGGCTTTGGGTTCTGGTCTTTGTGGTTGCAGGAGTGATGAGTAAAATAATTGCTTCACTTTTTGCAGGAGTCCTGGTGGGTATGAGTAAGCTGGAATCTCTGGAGCTCGGTTTTTTGATGGCGACCAAAGGGACGGCAGAACTGGTTGTACTGTCTGTAGGATATAGTGCTGACTTGCTGTCAGATGATTCCTACATGGTGCTTTTGTTACTTTCAGTAGTGTCTACGCTATTGACAGCGCCACTGATAATTTTATTGAATAAATTTCGACAAGGAGGGCTTGGGTCGATGTCCCGGCCATAGCAAAATAATAAGAGGTGAATTGTGGACGTATTGATGGGATTGATTGCAGCTGTATGTTGGGGGGTCACAGATTACCTTGTGAGCCTCAATGGAAGAGCTCTTGGTGTGCAGCGCTCGGTATTTTATAGTCAATTTATCGGCTTGATCATCTTGAGTTCTTTCATGGTGATTTCTTCGAGTGGTTTACATGTCTTGTTTGAGGCAAGCTTGGAGACGATCCTGGTCTGCATCATTGCAGCAATGCTGACTTTCATTGGTGCGATCTGCCTCACGAAAGCGTTAAGTCAAGGCCGAACTTCTGTAGTGGCGCCCCTGATTACCTCATACGGAATGGTTACAACAATTTTAGCCTGGTTTGGCGGGGAGTTGCTAACGGGGATTCAAGTTTTAGGTATCGCTATTTGTATGTTAGGGATCTGGCTTGTGGGGGTGGGGCATGGCAAAACAGTATCCAGGGCTAATCAATATGAAGGGCGTGCTATTATTTATGCTTTATTAGCCGCAGGGCTGTATGGCTGTAGTTTTTGGGTGCAAGGTAAGTATGCTCTGAAGGCTGTGGGTCCGATAAATATGCTTTGGTTGACCTATTTTCTTGGGGTTGTTTTCCTTTTGTTTGCACTCCGCAAGGGGGAAGATTTCTACAAGATAAATATAAAGGCTTGCGGGACACTAAGTGCTGCCAGTGTTTTTAATCTTGGGGGATTTGCTGCTTTTGCACTTGGAGCGCTCGAAGGGTCTGTCGCAATTGTGACTGTAATTAGCACACTTTCAGGAGGGGTTGCTGCAGTTTTGGGGTACTTCTTCTACAAGGAGCGACTCGTGATCGGGCAGTTGTCAGGCGTGCTCTTGGTTATTCTTGGGGCGGTCGTGCTTCATGCATTTTGAAAGCTTATAGCTAACTTATTTTTATTCCCGGATTTAGTGGGAGTTCGATTTTTAAATTCTCTGAGTGCTCATTAAATGGAATCGAAGAGCTATTTGCCGAAGGATCATGTTGAAGTTTTGCCATGCATGGCTGCTTTCGCTGTTGTAGTAGAGAGTGGTAGTTTTGTGGAGGCTTCAGCGAAAATTGGGGTGACGGCGTCGGCCGTCAGTAAGCAAGTATCAAAGTTGGAGCAAGCGCTGTCATTGCGCTTAATAGATAGAACAACTAGGAGTCTGAAAGTGAATGCTGAGGGGCACCAAATCTATAAGTATTGCAAGTTAGTGCTTGAGTCCTCTGCTAATATATTTCGTGTCAAGGATAGATTGATCGATACACCTCAAGGTATAGTGCGAATGGGTGTGCCGAAATCTTTATATGCTACCTGTAGTAAAATGATTCCAAAGTTCTTATCTCAATTTCGGGACGTTAATGTTCAGTTGGTGTGTGGGGAGAAGTTTGATTTCGTTGCTGATGGCATAGATGTTGGGGTCGTGGTAACTAATAGGCCCCCGGAGGGAATGGTGGCTCGTCGATTATGTGATGTCGATTTTGTTTTGTGCGCGTCGAATGATTATATTGAAAAATCTGGTCCTGTTTCCCATCCTGACGAGCTTTCGGAGCATAGTTGCATACCATTCATTGGTGATCTTGATAAGCAGTATTGGAAGTTTAAATCTGCCCAGGAGAATTGTGATGTATTGATCCCAGGCAGATATCTCTCAGACTGTCCTGAAGCTGCACTAACGGCTACAGTAGCAGGAGTTGGTGTCTCTTGTCTTCCGCTATGCTTAGCAATCGATGCAATTCTAAATAAGCAACTGACAACGCTTCTGCCCGAGTGGAGTTATAGAGGCACGTTACAGGGTACAGCCTGGATTGTGTACCAGCCAGGGCAGCTGTTATCTAAACGGATAAAGGTCCTTGTTGACTATGTGATGAGTGAACTCGAAAAGTCAAGCCGTGCGTGGGTTTTGAAATGAATGCGTTAGTGTGAATAATGACCATGCTAGCTGTATATGGCACGTCGAAAGTAATTTGTAATACGACTCCCTACCGAGACAGGATATCGTATTATGCTTTGGTGCGCTGATTAGGCCGGTGATCACAATCAGAAAGTTCGATCTAGGTTCTCGGCCGTTTTTGAAGCAGTCATAGCATCTCCCAAATATATAGGCAGCAAGCAGCGAAATGCATGGCTAACTTCGTATCAATCCCCGGCTAAACGGACGGGCAAGATCGTTGTCTCATTGCGAAGTATTTCGCAGATAATCGCTGCACGGATCGCATCACTCGTGGGGATATGGAGTTCCCCTCGAATGATTAGCTCAATCGCTGGCAGGGGCAGGATAAACTTCAGCGTATCAAGAATAACCGTCACCCAGCGCGCCCAAGGTGTTACTTAGGCTCTGTGTGAAAAGTCTTGATACTCGGTGATGCTGCGTTGAAAACAGCGTCGGAATGCTCATTTACAATCCGTAAACTCCCTTCCTCGGCTGTTTTCGCCTTGCCTGTCCTTCGTCTCAAGACTTTTCACACAGACCCTAGCCATTGCCAATGGTTAAAGTGCGATCCTTTCTGAGCGTTTCAAGCAGTTTGGAGACAAGAGCCCCAAACCTCGGTGGAGGTCAAGGCGCTAGTCAGATGGCCGGCGAGCTTGCCAAAACGAACAGCAACATTTTCGGTTAGTTCTCAGATGATTAGAGTGTCACGGGTGTTGCTTCCAGCCCGCTCAACGCTCTACCGGCGAGATACCCAAATGTCATCCCTGGCCCAAGCGTAATACCACCGCTCGGATAGTACCCACCCATCACGCTGTGCATGTCGTTACCCACCGCAAACAGCCCGGGTATCGGCTGCCCCGCGTGGTCGAGCACGCGGGCCGAGGCGTCGGTGCCCAGGCCGGCGAAGGTGCCAAGGCTGCCCGGCAGCAGTTTCACCGCGTAAAACGGCCCCTTCAACAATGGCCGAAGCGACGGGTTGGGCGCCTGCTGCGGTTCGCCCTGGGCGCGGTTGTAGGCTGACGCGCCACGCTGGAAGGCCGGGTCTTCACCCAGGGCCGCATGCTGGTTGAAGCCTGCCACCGTACGCTGCAACTGCTCGACGTCTATGCCGCAACGTTGCGCCAGTTGTGCCAGGGTGGCGCCGCTGTGCAGGTAGCCCCGACGCTGGTAATAGCGGGTGGGGAAGGGGAACGGCTTGGCCCAGCCGATGCCGTAGCGCCGTTGCGCGGCGTGGTCGCAGATCAGCCAGGCTTCAGGTGCCTGGCCTTGCGGTGTGGCGGCGAACAGTGCGTTCATGAAGTCATGGTAGCAATCGGCTTCGTTGACGAAGCGTTGGCCATTGCGGCGTACAGCGATGAAGCCCGGTTTGGCACGGTCTATCAGGTGCGGGAAATGGCCGAAGCTGCCATCACCACGGGGTACCCGTGATACCGGTGCCCAGGCACCGGGCTGCGCCAGCGCAGTGCTGACCACACCACCGGCCTGTTCACCCAGGCGCAGGCCGTCACCGCTGTTCTCCTTGGGCGCAGCAGAGTAATGCTGGTTGCCATCAGGCGCATGCGGCATCAATTGCGCGATGCGATGTCGGTCATGTGGGAAGCCACCACAGGCCAGCACCACGCCACGCCGTGCATGAATCACCTGGCCATCGGCAAACAGCGCGCCGCTGACCCGGCCTTCACCCAACAGGCGGCAGGCCGGTTTGTCGGTCAGCAGTGTCACGCCCAGGTCCAGCGCACTGCGTAGCAGGCGTGCCACCAGTGCATTGCCATTGACCAGTTGCAAACCCCGGCGGTGCAGCAGCAGGTCGCGGCCGTGACGCAGCAGGCGCTTGCCAACGTGCAGCGCCGCCTTGGGCGAGCGGGTGGCATTGAAGAAGGCCGCCATGTCGGGGCCGCCGGCAATACCCATGCCGGCCAGGCTGACAACGTCCAGCGGCGGCCGCAGTTTGTGCCGCCAAGGCCCCAGCAGGCGCCCGTCGTACGGCAGTGCGCACAGCGAACGGCCGCCGCAAGCGCTGCCGTCGCCGCCGCGCATGTCGGGCATGCGGCTGCCAGACTGGAACTGCACGGCAGTGTGCTGCTGGAAGAACGCCACCATCTCCGGGCCATGGCGCAGGAATGCATGTTGGCGCGGGCCCAGCTCACTGGCGTGGGTTTGCGCCCGCAGGTAACGCTCGGGGGCATCGTCGGTTTCGATGATGCCTTCGGCGATGGCCAGCGGGTTGCGCGGCACCCACAGCCAACCCCCAGACCATGCGCTGGTGCCGCCCAGCTGGCCGGCTTTTTCCGCGACGATCACGTGCAGGCCGTTATGCGCGGCGGTTACGGCGGTAGCCAGGCCAGAGGCACCAGAGCCGATGACGAGTACGTCACATTCTAAGGGTTGCATTGAGAGGGTTCCGCTCAGGCGTTGGTAGAAGGTGGCGCACGCTTTACTTCAGGGGCGAAAAACCGGTAGGCCGCATCAACCGCGATTGCAGGCGCACAACGGCGCCCAACTCGCGATTACGCTGGGAGAACGCTGCCCAGCGTGGGTCTGCTGCCATGGCGGCGCGCCGTGCCATACGGTCGTCGAGGCTGGCGTAGCCCCAGATGTGCACCACCTGGTTGACGTCGCCGAACTCACTGGTGAAAAAACCCACCAGGTTACCCAGGTGTTCGCGTTGCACTTCCAGCGCGTGGCTTTGGTACAAGGCCAGCCAGTCGGCCATTTTCAGCGGGTCGAGGGTGTAGGTTCTCAGTTCGTAGTACATGCTGGGGTCTCCGTGTGGGTAGTTGGCGCCTTAAGGCGCGTGGTGATGTGGTTGGCCGCAAGCCAGCCGAAGGTGAGGGCAGGGCCCAGGGTGATGCCAGGGCCGGGGTAGGTGCCTTTCATCAGTGAGTTCATGTCGTTGCCGACCGCATACAGCCCGGTAATGGGCTGGCCGTCGCGGTTCAGCACGTTTGCATCGGCGTTGGTCACCAGGCCGCGGGCCGAGCCGAGGTCGCCGGTGTGTAGGCGGATGGCGTAGTACGGCCCGGTTGCCAGTGGCGCCAGGCAGGGATTGGGCGTGTGTTGCGGGTCGCCCATGTAGCGGTTGTAGCTGTTACCGCCCTTGCCGTATGCGCGGTCGATGCCGTTGCGGGCATCGGCGTTGTACTGCTCCAGGGTTTGCCCGAACACCTGTGGGTCGACGCCGATGGCTTGGGCCAGGGCCTGCGGCGTTGCGGCCTGGTGCAAGTAGCCGGCGTCGATCAGCGCCTGGTTATTCACCGGTTTGGGCCGTGCCAGGCCCAGGCCGTAGCGGTTCATGGCCTCGGCATCGCAGACCAGCCAGCAACTGGCCAGGCCTTTGGCGAGCATGGTCTGCACAAAGTGGTGGTAAGAGTCGGACTCGTTGACGAAGCGTTGCCCGGCCAGGTCCACCGCAATCACGCCTGGCTTGGCACGGTCGGTGACCAGGTGCGGGAAGCGCTCGCGCTCACCACCGGCATGGCGCAGTTGCGAAACCGGCGCCCAGAAGAAGTTGGCCGCCAACCCTTCGCCCTGGGCGGCAGCCACGGCTTGGCCAAGGCGCAGGGCTGCGCCGTCGTTGCTGGCGGGCGACATGGTCAAGTGCGTAGCGGCTGCGTTGGGGCGGTAGCTTGCGGCAAGGGCTCCGGCTGCGAAACCGCCCATGGCACACACCACCCCACCACGGGCCAGCACCTGTTCGCGACGGCCTTCGCGCTGCACTACCACGCCCTTGACCACACCCTCTTCAACGATCAGCTCCAGCGCTTCACTGCGCAACCACACCTGTGCGTCGTGGGCGAAGGCGCTGGTAGCCAGGCGGGCGATCAGTGCGTTGCCGGTAGTCAGCCGGGTTCCACGTGGGTGTTGCAGGCGGTCACGGGCGTAACGTGCCATCAGCTTCAGGCAGTGCCACAGCGATCGGGGCGAGCGGCGGATGCTGAGAAAATGCTGGATATCCACGCGGCTGACCATCATGCCGCCGAACAGCAGCATGCCGGGCGGTGGCATTTGCAGGTCCTTGAAGCGTTGGCCGAGTTGCTTGCCGTCGTACTCGACCATTTCCAGTGCTCGGCCGAACTGCGTGGCACCGGGTGCATCCGGGTAATAGTCCGGTGAGTGCGGGCGCAGGGCGTAGCGTAGCTCGGTATGCTGCTCCAGCCAGCGCAGCGCCTGCGGGCCGTGCTCGATGAAGGCATCGGCCAGCGCGGGCTCGTAGCCGTCGCCGATCACATGCCTGAGGTAGGTGCGCATGGCCTCGGGCGAGTCCTTGGCCCCTGCGGCACGGGCTTGATCGGTGCCGTATAGCCAAACCGCACCGCCGGAAATCGCCGATGTGCCACCGAAACGCTCGGCCTTTTCCACCACCAGCACCTTCAGCCCCTGGCAAGCCGCCGTGGCCGCCGTGGCAAAACCTGCGGCACCACTGCCCAGCACAACCACGTCAAAAGCGTGTCGTGTATGTTCGATCGCTGCCATGGCTTCAGATCTCCAGCGGCGTAACGCCCATGAATGCACCGAGGTGGCCGAGTTGGGCAAAGGCCATTTCCGGGCCGGTCTGGATCGCGCAGCCAACCTGCCGAGCCCGGTTCAACAGCGGGGTGATCTCGGGCGAGGTGACCACGTCGGCGACCAGGGTGTGGGGCTGCAAGGTCGCCAGTAGCGCGGCAGACAGTGGCAGCTCTTGGCTTGCTCCCATGCCCACCGGTGAAGCGTTGGCCACCAGGTCGAAATCCTCCAGGCCACTGAACTGCGTGTTGATGGCAAGCGCGGGGAAGGCATTGCCCAGCAGTTCGCATACAGCACCCAAGCGCGCAGCACTGGGGTCATGCAGGGTGATGCTGGCAATGCCGGCCTCGCCCAGTGCATGGCTGATGGCACTGCCGACACCGCCGCAACCGATCACCAAGGCCCGTTTGCCAGCGGGCGCGAAGCCATGTTTGCGGGCAGCGCCGAGAAAGCCGGCACCATCCACGTTGTCGCCCAGCAGGCGCCCACCGGGCTCGCGGCGAATCACATTGACCGAACCCAGGGCGGCCGCACGTTCGCTCAGGCTGTCCAGGCGGCTGGCGAAGGCCTGTTTGTAGGGTACGGTAACCACGCAGCCGCGCAGGTTCTGCCAACCGCGCAGGCTGTCGGCAAAGCTGTCCAGCGCTGCCTCATGCAGGTCGATCGGCAGCATGGCAATGTTGCAGTTGTTGTTGGCGAACCAGGTGTTGAAATTCTCGGGAGACTTAACCTGGGCAATCGGCGAACCGACGATGGCGACCAGTTCAGTGGAACCACGAATCATGCTGACCTCCTTATTGGCGTTGTTGTGGAGGCAAGCGTGATGCAGGGGTGGGAAAGCAACAATGCGCTGCGAGGGCTTATAGTGCGATAATCGCAATCATGAGCCGGTAATCGCAGTAATCGGCTGATTTTCCTGACCGCTAACGAGTCGAACTGATGAACATGCCCGTCATCCACCCCCGTGACCTGATCGCCGGCTTACAGAAAGGCCTGGCGCTGATGCAGTTGTTCACTGCCGAGCGGCCGCGCCTGAGCGTGCCGCAGGCGGCCAGGTTGTCTGGCCTTACGCCAAGCGCCGCACGGCGGTTTCTGCTGACCCTGGTGCACGAGGGCTTTGTCGAGACCGACAGCCGCGACTACTGGCTGACGCCCAAGGCATTGCGCATCGGCCAGGCCTATGTGGATTCTGCGCAGTTACCCCGCATGCTGCGGCCTATCGTGGAGCAGGTGGCACGGCAGATACAGGAGCACGTGTCGGTGGGGACTCGCGATGGTGACGAGATCATCCATTTGGTGCGCAGTCGCTATAGCCATGTGGCTTCGTTGTCGATCAGGCCCGGTTCACGGGTGCCGATGTACTGCACGGCCAGTGGGCGTCTCTGGTTGGCCTGGCTGGATGAGGGGCAGCGGGATGAGTACTTTGCACGCAACCTGCTCCAGGCGTTGACGCCTTACACGCAGGTAGACCGCCTGCAACTGGAGGCGGAGTTACTGCGGGTGAAGGAGCAGGGGTACTGCATTGTCGATCAGGAGTATGAAGTGGGTATGCGTGTGCTTGGCGTGCCACTGCTGGACCGGGCCGGGCAGTTGAAAGCGACGTTGACCATCACTACCCATGCTTCGCGGCTGAGCGTGGATGAAATACGCTTGCGGTATTTGCCCACGCTGTATGAAGCGCAGGCATTGCTTCGGCCAGTGATGGATTGAGGCGGCATGGCGGGGGGAATTGCGTTGCCCTTTTCGCGGGCAAGTCCTACTGCCAGCCAGTTAAGCAATTTGGGGCCGCGTTGCGGCCCATCGCCGGCAAGCCAGCTCCCACAGGTACGGCGCATGGCTTGAGTTCAGTGCAATCGGTGTGGGAGCGGGTTTACCCGCGAAGCTGGCAATGGTTGCTTTCGCCTATTCCACCGCCTCGACCACCCCCTGGTCCTCACCCAGGAACCCACCACTCTGGTGTTGCCACAGCCGGGCATAGGTACCATTCTTCGCCAGCAGTTCGGCGTGTGTACCTTGCTCGATGATGCGCCCTTCATCCATCACGATAAGCCGGTCCATGGCCGCGATGGTCGATAGCCGATGGGCGATGGCAATAACCGTCTTGCCTTGCATCATCTCGTCCAGGCTTTCCTGAATGGCCACTTCCACTTCCGAGTCCAGCGCACTGGTAGCTTCGTCCAGCAACAGAATCGGCGCGTTCTTCAGCATTACCCGGGCAATGGCGATGCGCTGGCGTTGGCCACCGGACAACTTGATACCGCGCTCACCCACCAAGGTATCGTAGCCACTGCGGCCCTGGCGGTCGCTGAGCTGGCTGATGAAACCGTCGGCTTGGGCATTGGCCGCAGCAGCGCGGATCTGCGCCTCGGTGGCGTCCGGGCGGCCATAGGCGATGTTGTCGCGAATCGAACGGTGCAACAGCGAAGTGTCCTGGGTGACCATGCCAATCGCGCTGCGCAGGCTGTCCTGGGTGACCTTGGCGACGTTCTGCCCGTCAATCCGGATGACACCGCTGTCTACGTCGTAGAAGCGCAGCAGCAGGTTGATCAACGTGGATTTGCCTGCGCCCGAGCGGCCGACCAGCCCGACCTTTTCGCCTGGGCGAATGTGCAGGCTCAGGTCGTTCAGCACCTGGCGCTCGCCGTTGTAGTTGAAGCTGACCTTGTCGAACGTTACCGCGCCGCCCTGCGTAACCAGTTCGCCTGCATCGGGGGCGTCCTGCACCTTGGGGCCGCGGGTGAGGGTGGCCATGCCGTCCTGCACGGTGCCGATGTTTTCGAACAGCGAGGTCATCTGCCACATGATCCAGTGCGACATGCCGTTGATGCGCAGGGCCATCGCGGTGATTGCCGCCACTGCCCCGGTGCCGACCTGGCCCTGGTGCCACAGCCACAGCGCGTAGCCACCTGCGCCAAAAATCAGGCCCACCACCAACGCCTGGTTGACGATCTCGAACTGGCTGACCAGGCGCATCTGGCGAAAGCCGGTCTGCTTGAAGTCTTCCATGGCTGCGCGGGCGAAGTGCGCTTCACGCCTGGAGTGCGAGAACAGCTTGACCGTGGTGATGTTGGTGTAGGCATCCGACACACGCCCGGTCATCGACGACCGTGCATTGGCCTGCTCCTGGCCGACCTTGCCCAGGCGTGGCACGAAATACAGCATGGCCAGCCCGAACAGCACCAGCCAGGCAATGAACGGCAGCATCAGCTTCAGGGCAAAACCACCGGCCAGGGCGATGATCGCAATGAAGTACACACCGATACCGGGCAGTATTTCGATAACGGTGAACAGCACTTCGCGCACCGCCAGGGCGGTTTGCATCACCTTGGTGGTGACCCGGCCTGAAAACTCGTCAGAGAAGAACGACAGGCTCTGGCGCAGCATCAGCCGGTGAAAATCCCAACGCAGCCGCAGCGGCAGGTTGATCGCCAACACCTGGTGCTGAACCATGGTGCGCAGCGCCACCAGCCCGATGCTGACCAGCAGCACGATACCGATGCCCCACAAGACATGGCGCTCCTCGGCGCCGATGGCACCGCCTGCCTGCCAACGTGAGAGCAGGTCGACCACCTGGCCAAGGAAGGCAAACAGCCAGGCTTCGTAAACCGACACCGCTGCACTGAGCAGTGCAAGGGCCAGGATGTAGCCGCGGGCGCCCCGGGTGCAGGCCCACATGAAACGCAACAGGCCCACCGGTGGCGGCGGCACTTCATCAGGGGGGAACGGGTCGAGCCAGCGTTCAAAAACACGAAACATGTTGGTCTCCGAAAATCAGGTTTTGCTTACCGGGTAACCATACCTCACATCCGGGCATTCGCCTGTAGGAACACGCTTGTGGTGCAGCGTTTATCCCGGCGTGCAATCCGATACGGACGCCTGGCAGGTTGATTGCAGGGTGTCGTGTTCAGGCAATAAATGACATGTTCTGGACAAGCATTAACAACGCAAGTTTCAAACTTTCCAGGCGGCGACATGCTGATGTTGTCGATGCGACAAATTGGCTCATTTGTTTGATAAAAATTTTAATGCCGGGTAGGTCGGTGTTGACGTACGAGAACCTTCCGGCAGCGCCATGCAAATGCCGAATCGCGCCACTGAAAACGACTTTTTATTTTATTTTTCAGCGCCGTCTTGGCGCACGGTACTTGACACCGAAGAGGCACTTGATTCCTTCGCTACCTGCCCGGTATCTGGACACCGCCGGTAGCGTTGACCCTGGCTGAAAGCCTCATCTATGCTGTGTCTACACATAGTAGACAATTTATTTGTCAGAGCGTCCCGGGGCTGCGGACTGTGTCGCCATGCGCGCGTCTGCCTGTAACCGGGTGCCAACTATGAAGTTCGAGTTGAACGTCTTCAGGTTCCAACAATAATTAAGACCACAAGGGGCACTCGCTGTGACAAGCAGTACTGTTTCAATCGAAGATGTACCATTAAACCGTTTCCACCAGTTGATGACCCTGCGCGCCGGCGGCGGCTGGATTCTTGACGGTTATATCCTGAGTATCATCGGCGTGGTGATCGTGCAGTTTTCCGATTACCTCAAGCTGGATTCGTTCTGGCAGGGGCTGGTTGCCGCTTCGGCCATGCTGGGAACGTTCTGCAGTGGCTTCCTGGGTGGCTGGCTGACCGACAAGGTCGGGCGCCGTCGCCTGTTCTTCATCGGCCCCATCCTGTTCATCGTGGGTTCGGTCGGCACCTTCTGGGTAGAGTCGGGCTTTGCGCTGTTTGTGCTGCGCTTCCTGGTAGGCGTGGGCGTGGGCCTTGAGTACCCGGTTGCGGGGTCATTGCTTACCGAGTTCCTGCCGCAGAAGCACCGTGGCCGTCGCCTGGCCGGGCTGACCATTCTCTGGTTTGCGGGGGCGGCGTTGTCCTACATCGTGGGCAACTTCATCCTGGCTCGCGGGGGTGATGATGCCTGGCGCTGGGTGCTGGCAAGCGCCGGTGTGCTGGGTGTTCTGCTGTTCATCATCCGCCTGAAAACGCCTGAATCGCCACGCTGGCTGATGAGCAAGGGCCGCTTCGATGAGGCCGAGCGCATCATCAAACAGGTGTACGGGCCGTCCTTCTCCCTGGCCAACATGCCTGAGCAGGTCGCGGAGCAGAAGGTGTCGCTAGGCGCGCTGCTGCGCTCGGGTTATGGCAAGCGCATGCTGTTTGTCGCGGTGTTCTGGAGCGCCGCGGTGGTGCCGATGTTTGCGGTGTACTCGTTTGCACCGGTGGTGTTGCAGGCACTCAACCTCAAAGGTGACTGGGCTTCCTACGGGTCGGTATTGATTACCTTGCTGTTCGTGGTCGGCTGCATTGTCGCCACACGCATGATCGACACCCTTGGCCGGCGCCCGCTGATCATCCACAGCTTCCTGTGGTCCACCCTGGCACTGTTGGGGCTGGGCGTATTCTCCAACGGCTCCGAGGTGCTGGTGCTGGTGCTGTTCGGTGCCTATGCGCTGTTCATCGGCGGGGCGCAAGTGCTGGAACTGGTGTACCCCAACGAACTGTTCCCTACCGAAATTCGTGCATTTGCGGTGGGCATGGGTTCGTCCATGTCGCGTATCGGCTCTGCCGCCGGTACCTGGCTGGTGCCCATTTCGTTGCAGAGCATTGGCATCGGCAACACCATGCTGGTCGCTGCGCTGGTCTCGCTTGCCGGGTTGGTCGTGTCGGTATGGCTGGCACCTGAAACGCGCGGCATGAGCCTGGAGGCCGCGTCTTCGCTGCAACGTTGATCTAACTCAACAAGCCCCCGCAGGCCTGCCTGCGGGGGCTTTTTTTCGCCCGTCAGAAAGCCCGGCAAGGGGCGATCAACACATAACTTTGCAATTCATTACATTTCCTGTTGACATTTTTTTGGCTCAATGCTGTAGAATTGACGCACTAAGTTGGTGCAAGTGTGCTGTTTGCCGTTTTTTTGACATGCGTCAGGAAAAGTCTGTCGCAATCGCGCATCATCTTTCGAATCCGTTTCAATTTTTAGAATTAGAGCCACTGTTTTGACGAATGGAATGCCGTTGTTGGCTATTTCCGGCATGGGTGCCGAAAGCAGCCAGCTTCATGTACAAGGACTGTACTGGCTGGCGTGTGATACCACCGAGGATGCCACTTTGCTGTGCCGTCAGGTGCTCGCGGGCATGCCCGAGCAGGTTCGGGCTGCCCTGATTGCCGACGCACAAACCCTGGGTGATGTGCCGGGTGCGCTCGATGCAGCGCAAGGGCCGGCCGAACTCGCCCTTTACCAAGCCAACCCACAATCCGCCCTGCGCCTGGTCGAAGACCTGCCGCACATCGACGCGCCTGGGCGCGCGCTGGTTCTGCTCATGCCCGCCGAAACCTGGGCGGCCGATAACGTCGCCCATTGGTGCGATACCCTGCGCCCGGCGTTGCTGGCCGAAGGCGCGCTGTTGCTGGTCATCAGCAGCGGGCAGGGTGCCGGGCTGGTCGAAAGCCTGCGCGCATCCAACCAGGGCGTGGATGGGCTGGCCCAGCTCTACCGGGGCAAAGGTGGGCTGCGGTACCTGCAGCATTTCTGGAGCAACCCGCTGGGCAAGTCCGGTACCCAAGACATTGAGTTGGCGCGCCTTGACGCGGGGTTTGCCGTTAACGGGGCGCTGCAGGTGCCGTCCGACGCCGGTGGCGACGAGTTGCTGTACCTGGCCCAACGCCCGGTACTGGAAGGCGCACCCGCTTTTTCCGAACACTGGCAAGTCAGCGAAAGCCTTGAAGAACTCAGTGCCAAGGCCAGCCGTGCGGTGTCGGCTACGGTGATTTTTGCCATGGATGGTGGGCAGCGCGTGGACAGCCTGGCGCGTGAGCTGCACCGCCTGCGCCAGTTGCGTGGCAATGCCTTGAAGCTGGTGGTGCGTGAAATGGCACCGACCCTGCGTTACCAGGACGAGCAACTGTTGCTGGCCTGCGGGGCCACGCAGATCGTGCCGTTCGGTGCCAGCCTGTCGCGTTTCCTGACCATGATCGAAAGCATCCAGGGTTACATCTGGCGCCGGCACCTGCCCGTCGACTTCGATGCCCTGCTTGCCCGGTTGCGGCCATTGGCCGTGTGCGGGCTGGTGGCGCCGCGTGTGTTTGCCGGCGCCGTACAGGCCATGTGGCACGGTGTGCGCAATGGCGAGATCGTCCACCAGTTGCTGGTGTTGCGCCCGGCCCCCGGCCTTACGCCATTGCAGGCGTGCTCGCGCACGGTGTTCCGCCGCGATGGCGACATTGCTTGTGTGGTGGGTGAGGTGCTGTTCCTGTTCCTGTTCGCCTGCCGGTCCGAAGGTATCGAGCAAGCCCTTGACCACATCTTCCAGTTGTCGTGGAAGGAGCTGTTCATCAGCCAGGAGGTGCTGGCCGGCGTCGACAGCCTGGGTACCCCGGCTTTCCTCGAAAGTGCTTCACCACAGCCGCCCCGGCTGGGTGCATTGGCGCAACAGCCTGAGCAATCGAGGTCGGCCCTCACGCCACGCCGGGTCGCTCTGGGCAAGCGGGCGGCCCCATGAACTTTGTACAACTGCTGCAAGTGATCGGCATGACCGCGCTGGTCACCACGGCCCTGGCACTGCTGGTGTTGCACCTGCGCAACGCGTTGCGCGGCTGGTTGCGCCGCCGCCTTCCTCCCCGTTACCTGAAACCGCTGGGCGTACGCCGTCGCGTTGTACGCCAGGAACCCCGCAATGACTAATACCACCGCCACCCTCCCGGTACTGGCCCGCTGGCCTGGACTGGGAGGGTGGAACCTCTATTTTCTGGCCAAGTTCCTGCTGGTCGCCCTTGGCATGCTCGACTTCCAGGCGCTGCCGAACCTGTTGTTCGCGGCGTTTCTGCTGGTGCCCCTGCCGGGCACATGGCTGCGTGTTGCACGGCAGCTGCTGGCGGTGCCGATCGGCGTTGCATTGTTCTATCAGGACACCTGGTTCCCACCCTTCAGCCGCCTGCTGGCACAGCCGGGGGTGCTCGACTTCTCGTGGGACTACCTGCTGGAGCTGCTGGGCCGCTTCATCAACTGGAACGTGCTGGGTGCATTGGCGCTGCTGCTGGTGGGGTATCTGTACCTGCGCCACTGGCTGCGCCTGAGCACCCTGAGCCTGCTGGGGCTGGTGTGGCTCGCTATCGGCAGCTTGCCGTTGCCGGGCGCGGGCCAAGTGCCCAGCGCAACCGCCAGGGTCACGGCCGAGCCGGTGCACGCCAGTGCCGACAATGCCACGCTCGACCGCTGGCTTGAGCAGTTCTTCACCCGCGAGCAGGCACGGGTAACGGCATTCCCGGCGCTTAAAGCCGATGAGCAACCGTTCGACCTGCTGGTGATCAACATCTGCTCGCTGGCCTGGGATGACCTGTCGGCCGTCGGGCTGCGTGACAATCCGCTGTTTTCACGGCTTGACGTGATCTTCGACCAGTTCAACTCGGCCACCTCGTACAGCGGGCCGGCGGCGATCCGTGTGCTGCGTGCCAGCTGCGGGCAGTCGTCCCACGCGGGCCTCTACCAAGGTGCGCCGGAACAGTGCCTGTTGTTCCAGAACCTGGCCAAGCTCGGTTTCCAGAGCAATACCTTGCTCAACCACAGTGGCCACTTCGACAACTTCATCGGCGACATCACCCGGCAGCAGATGCCGCAGCCCGGCATGCGCAACACCGACTTCCCGCGTGCACTGGTCGGCTTCGACGGCTCGCCGATTGCCAGCGACCTGGACGTACTGCGTCGTTGGTGGGGGCAGCGCAAAGGGAGCGCGGCCCAGCATGTGTCGCTGTTCTACAACAGCATCAGCCTGCATGACGGCAACCGTATCGTCACCGCCGATGGCGGTACCCGAGTGGCCGATTACGCCACCCGCGCCAACCGCCTGTTCGGCGAACTGGGCACCTTCCTCGACGAACTGGAGCGCAGTGGCCGCCGTGTGGTCGTGGCCATTGTTCCCGAACATGGCGCGGCATTGCATGGCGACCGCATGCAGCTTTCCGGCATGCGTGAAATCCCCACGCCGTCGATCACCCATGTACCGGTGGGCCTGAAGTTCATCGGCATGGGGCAACCTGCGCGCAGCGAGCCGCTGCGGGTCTCGGCACCCACCAGCTACCTGGCGCTGTCCGAACTCGTTTCACGCGTGTACGCCGGCCTGGGCCAGCAGCAGGTTCTGGATGTGCCCGGCCTGCTGACCGACCTGCCAACCACCGAACGGGTTGCGGAAACCTCCGGGGCACAGGTTGTGAACTATCAGGGGCGCAGCTACATGCGCCTGCAAGGCCAGCCCGACTGGCAGCCGATTCCCGAGGAGCGCCCATGAACACTGGCAAGGCAGACCCGTCCGACCGCAGCGACGATATCGCCCAGCTGCGTCAGCACCTGGCCATGCCAGACCTCAACTACCAGGACATTTCCATGCTGGTAGGGGTTCAGCAGGCGTTGCAGCGTTGGCCGTTGCTGGGTGAAAGCTGCCGGGCCAATACCCAGGGTACGTTGAACAAGGCCAGGCCCAAGCATGAAGGGGTATCGTCATGACCAGCCTGGCCCTGCACGGCGTACGCGGGGGGCTTGGACGCAGCGCCTTGCTGGCGGCGCTGGGCTATGCGTTGCAGGGCGTGGGCGAGCGCGTGCTGCTGATCGACCTGTGCCCAAGCAACTTGCTCGGGTTGCACTTCAACCTGCCGCTGGATGTGCGGGAGGGCTGGGCGCTGGCCGAGCGGGAAGGGCGGCCGTTTGGCGATGCCGTGTATGAAGTGCTCGATGGCTTGTGCCTGCTGCCGTTCGGCAACCTGCCCGGCGGCGTGCGGCTACCGATGCCTGACGCGCAGGCTTGGCGTGCGCGCCAGGCCGAGCTGGCCGAGCATTTCGACTGGTTGTTGTTCGACCTGCCGCAACTGCCGGCCGAGGTCGTTGGCCACGCTATCGAGACCGATGTGCAGGTACTGGTGGCCGAGGCCGAAATGGCCAGCCATCTGCTGCTCGGGCGCCAGCCAGTCGAGCGTTACGACATGCTGCTGGTCAACCGCTACGACCCGGCCAGTCGCCTGCAAAGCGACTTGCTGATGGTATGGCGCGACCTGTTCCGTGATCGCTTGCCGATCCAGGTGGTACACCGTGACGAAGCGTTTCTCGAAGCGCTGGCATGCAAGGCGCCGCTGGGGCACTACGCGCCACAGAGCCTGGCTTGCCGAGATGTACAGAGCCTGGCGGTGCGCTGCCTGACGAGGCGCCAGCCGTGAGCTTCAACCCCCTGTCGGTCTACTCCGGGTTCAGGGCGCACGGCGCGCGTCTGCCGGTCGCCTGGCTGTTTACCCTCGGCGTATGGTTGGCATTTCTGTTCCTGCGCCTGGAGTCGCCCGCCTGGCAGGCACTGTTGGCCGAGCGCCGCCGGTTGTACCCGCAACTGGCGGGCAAGCGCCCGAGCCTGGGGGACCCGGTACGGTTGTTGATCCAGAGCCTTTGGCTGCTACTGCGGCGGCAACCGGCGCAACGCCAACCAGGGTTGTTCCAGCGCGTCTCGGCCATCGTGCGTGATCAGCTGCGGCATGCGCGGCAGGTTGCAGGCCATTGCCGCAGCCTGTTGATCGGCAGTTTGCAGCGCGTGCCCGCGCAGTACCGTGGCAGTGCTTTCAGGCGTGCAGCCTCGGCACGCCTGCGTGGCTTGAGCGTGTTCGCCAGGCGCATCTTCTACAGCGTACTCACGCTCTGCGCGATCGGGCTGGCGCTTTTGTGTGTGACCGAGCCTTTTGGCTACATGGCGCAGCTGATGTTCATCTGCCTGCTGTTGGGCATCGCCATGCTGGTGCGGCACATGCCGGGGCGTTTCCCGACGCTGATGCTGATCGTGCTGTCGACCATCATCTCTTGCCGTTACCTGTGGTGGCGCTATACCGCCACCCTGAACTGGAACGACACCACCGACCTGGTGTGCGGGGTGATCCTTCTGGCGGCCGAAACCTACTCGTGGTTCGTGCTGATCCTGGGCTACATCCAGACCAGCTGGCCGCTGCAGCGCAAGCCGGCGAACCTGCCAGCCAACCCGCAGCACTGGCCGACCGTCGACCTGATGATTCCCACCTACAACGAGGATCTGTCGGTGGTACGTACCACGGTACTGGCGGCCCTGGGCCTGGACTGGCCACGCGAGTGCCTGCGCATCTATATCCTCGACGATGGCCGCCGAGACGCGTTCCGCGCGTTCGCCGACGAAGTAGGGGTGGGCTATATCGTGCGCCCCGACAGCAAGCACGCCAAGGCCGGCAACCTCAACCATGCGCTGGGCGTAACCGGCAGCGAGCTGATCGCGATTTTCGACTGCGACCACGTGCCGGTGCGTTCCTTCCTGCAAATGACGGTGGGCTGGTTCCTCAAGGACCCGAAGCTGGCGCTGGTGCAGACGCCGCACCATTTCTTCTCGCCCGACCCGTTCGAGCGCAACCTCGGTTCGTTCCGCCGTCGCCCCAATGAAGGGGAGTTGTTCTACGGCCTGATCCAGGACGGCAACGACATGTGGAACGCGGCGTTCTTCTGCGGCTCGTGTGCTGTGCTGCGCCGCACTGCGCTGGAAAGCATCGGCGGCTTTGCCGTGGAGACCGTCACCGAAGATGCCCACACCGCCTTGCGCATGCACCGTCAGGGATTGACGTCGGCCTACCTGAGCATCCCGCAGGCAGCGGGCCTGGCCACCGAGAGCTTGTCGGCGCACATTGGTCAGCGCATTCGCTGGGCCCGCGGCATGGTGCAGATCTTCCGCACCGACAACCCGCTGTTCGGCCGTGGGCTGAGCCTGTTCCAGCGGGTGTGCTATGCCAACGCGATGCTGCACTTCCTGGCCGGCCTGCCGCGCCTGGTGTTTCTCACTGCGCCCCTGGCGTTCCTGTTGCTGCATGCCTACATCATCTACGCGCCCGCGCTGATGATCCTGCTGTATGTGTTGCCGCACATGATCCACGCCAGCCTGACCAACTCGCGCATGCAGGGCAAGTACCGGCAAACCTTCTGGGGGGAGGTGTACGAGACCGTGCTGGCCTGGTACATCGCCCGCCCGACCACGGTCGCACTGTTCGCGCCGAAGAAGGGCAAGTTCAACGTCACCGCCAAGGGCGGCCTGATGGAGCAGGAGCAGTTCGACTGGCGTATCGCCCAGCCATACCTGTGGCTGGCGGCACTCAACGTGGCTGGCCTGGGCTTTGCGGCAT
This sequence comes from Pseudomonas sp. NPDC089547, assembly GCF_050280665.1. NCBI lineage: Bacteria > Pseudomonadati > Pseudomonadota > Gammaproteobacteria > Pseudomonadales > Pseudomonadaceae > Pseudomonas > Pseudomonas sp. NPDC089547. The sequence continues at coordinate 63,361 of NZ_JBNNVS010000014.1, forward strand.
GGCGCCTGTTCACCGGCCCGGCGGCAGAAATCGGCACGGTGATCGTCAGCTCGTTGTGGGTGATCTACAACCTGCTGATCATTGGCGCTGCCGTTGCCGTGGCCGCCGAGGTGCGCCAGGTGCGCCGCGCCCACCGGGTGCAGATGCGCCTGCCGGCAGGGCTGGTGCTGGCCAGCGGTCATGCCTACCCATGCACCCTGGTCGATTACTCCGATGGCGGTGTCGGCCTTCTGTTGCACGCAGGCCTTGCGCTGCAACCCGGGGAGCAGGTGCGCCTGCTGCTCAACCGTGGCCAGCGCGAATTCGCCTTCCAGGCCCGTGTCACCCGCACGGTTGGGCAGCACGTTGGCCTGGTGTTCCACGACCTCGGCCAGCAGCAGCGCATCGACCTGGTGCATTGCACCTTTGCCCGCGCCGACGCCTGGCTTGGCTGGAACGAGCAGCATGAGGTCGAGCGCCCGCTGCGCAGCCTGATCGATGTGCTGAAGCTGGGCGGTGTCGGTTACCTGCGCCTGGTCGAGCACATGCCGCCTTGGGTGCGCGCGTGGCTACGCCCACTGCGCACGCTGGCGCTCTGGCTGGCCAGCTACTGGCCCCGCACACCGCGGGCTGCCCCTTCCTTGAACCTTGTTGATCGAGACGCACAATGACTGGTTATTACGCGCGTACCTGGAGCCTGGCGATGGCGCTGCTGGCTGGCCTGTCGCAGAGCGCCACTGCCGCCTCTGTAGCCCCGCCTGCCGAGCCAGCCGTACCGAACTGGCCGGTGACGAAAACCTTCGAGCAGTTGGGGCATGCGTCCGACAGCCTGCTGCTGGGGGTGCGCAACAGTGAAAATATCGAGTTTGGCGTACGTCGCGACCGCCTGGCGACCGACGCCAGCCTGCAACTGGACTACACACCCTCGCCGGCATTGCTGCCGAACCTGTCGCACCTGCGCGTCTACCTCAATGACGAGTTGATGGGCGTGGTGCCTGTGGCGCAGGAGCAGCTCGGTCAGCGCGTGCGCCGTGAGCTGCCGCTGGACCCGAAGCTGCTCAGCGATTTCAACCGGGTACGCCTGGAGTTTGTCGGGCATTACACCGACATCTGCGAAGACCCGGCACACAGCGGCCTGTGGTTGAACCTGAACCGCAAGAGCCAGGTGCAGTTGCACGAGCAGGCGCTGGCGCTGGAAAACGACCTGGCGTACTTCCCGCTGCCGTTCTTCGATGCGCGTGACACCGGCAAGGTAGAGCTACCCGTGGTGTTCAGCGGCGTGCCGAGCCTGGGCGAGCAACGTGCGGCGGCGATCCTGGCGTCGTACTTCGGCAGCCAGGCCGGCTGGCGCAAGGCAAGCTTCCCGGTGCTGTACAACCGCCTGCCCGCGAGGGCGGGCACGCCACAACCAAGCATCGTGTTCGCCACCAACGACCGCCGCCCGGCCTTTCTCGCCGACCTGCAGCAGTTCCCGCCGGTCGACGGCCCGGTACTGCAGATGATCGACAACCCTGACGACCGCTGGAGCAAAGTGCTGCTGGTGCTGGGGCGCAACGACGAAGACCTGGTCAAGGCTGCGTCGGCGCTGGCAGTGGGCAACAACCTGTTCCGTGGTGCGCGGGTGAAAGTGAAGCAGATGACCGCCTTGCAACCGCGCAAGCCCTACGATGCACCCAACTGGACGCGCACCGACCGGCCAGTGCGCTTTGCCGAGTTGCTGGATTACCCCGAGCAGCTGCAAGTCAGTGGCTTGCAACCGCGGCCGGTGACGCTGGAGCTGAACCTGCCGCCTGACCTGTTCGTCTGGCGCAACCAGGGCATCCCGCTGCGCACCCTGTACCGCTACACGGCGCCGGCGGTAACCGACGAGTCGCGCCTGAGCATCAGTGTGAATGACCAGTACATCACCAGCATGCCACTAGTGGGCAATGACCGGCGCAGCGGCACCCTTGAAGAAATGCGCCTGGCGGTACTGTCTGGTGACAGCACTGCGTTGACCGAGAAGTCGCTGGTGCCAGCGTTGAAGATCGGCGACCGCAACCGCCTGCGCTTCGCTTTCAGCTTCGCCAGCACCTTGGGCAGTGCCCAGCGCGACCGTTGCCAGACCACCCTGCCGGTGGATGTGCGTGCGGCAATCGACGACAACTCCACCATCGACCTGTCCGGTTACCACCATTACATCGCCATGCCTGACCTGCGCGCATTCGCCCGCAGCGGCTTCCCGTTCAGCCGCATGGCCGACTTGTCCGAAACACTGGTGATCATGCCGGCCAAACCTACGCCAATGCAGGTGGGCACCTTGCTTGACACCATTGGCGGGGTTGCCGGGCAGGTGGGTTACCCGGCGCTGGGCCTGCAACTGGCGGATGACTGGAAGCAAGCCGCAGCAGCCGACGCCGATGTGTTGCTGATCGGCACTCTGCCAGAGGCCCTGAGCGATGCGCCCAACCTTGGGCTGCTGCTGAGCGCCCAGCGTGACTGGTTGCTGCAAGGCCGCAGCACAGGGCTGGCTGGCAACCCGCGTTTCGATACCGCGCCTGTAGCAGCCAGCAGCCGTGTCGCCGTCAGCGCGCAGGCGCCGATTGCGGCCATCACCGGTTTGAAATCGCCGTTCCACGAGCAGCGCAGCGTCGTTGCCCTGTTGGCCAGCAGCGACAGCGACTACGCCTTGCTGCGCGATACGCTCGGCGATGTGGGCAAGCTGGATGCGGTGGCCGGTTCGGTGACGCTGGTGCGCAGCAGTGGCGTGAGCAGCCAGTTCGTTGGCGAGCATTACTTCGTGGGGGCGTTGCCGTGGTGGTTGCTGTTGTGGTTCCACTTGTCCGAGCACCCTGTGCTGCTGGCGGCGATTGCAGCCGTTTGCGTGGTGCTGTTTGCCTTCCTGCTGTGGCGTGCGCTGCGCTGGGCAGGCAAGCGTCGCCTGGGTGAGGCGGGGTGATGATGCGCCAAATGCTGGTAGGGCTGGCCACCTTCGCGCTGCCCGTGCTTGCCACCGCTGCACCGGCCTGTGCGTGGCCCGCCTGGGACCGCTTCAAGGCCGAGCTGGTGAGTGTGGACGGCAGGGTCATCGACCCGAGCGACGAGCGCTTGATCACCACCTCGGAAGGGCAGAGCTATGGGTTGTTCTTCGCGTTGGTCGGCAATGACCGAAAGACCTTCGACCAGTTGCTGCGCTGGACTCGCAACAACCTTGCCGAGGGTGACCTGGCCCGCCACCTGCCTGCCTGGCTGTGGGGCCGTAAGGGCCAACAGCAATGGCAGGTGCTGGATGCCAACAACGCCAGCGATGCCGACCTGTGGATTGCCTACAGCCTGCTGGAGGCAGGGCGTTTGTGGCACGAACCGGCCTACACGCAACTGGGCCAACGCCTGCTGTGGCGCATCGCCGCGCAGACCGTGCGCAAGCTGCCTGGCCTGGGCGTCATGCTGCTGCCGGGTGACTACGGCTTCGAGAATGCCCAGGGCACGCGCTTGAACCCGAGCTATCTGCCGGTGCAACTGTTCGACCGTTTCAGCCTGGTGGACCCGCTGTGGGGGGAGCTGGCGGCCAATAGCCGGCGCTTGTGGCTGGTGTCGTCGCCAAAGGGCTTTGCCCCGGACTGGCTACTGTGGACGCAGGCGGGTGAACTGGCAGCGGACCCGCAACACGGCAGTGCCGGTGACTACGACGCCATCCGGGTTTACCTGTGGGTCGGCATGCTGGCCAACGACGCCCCCCAGCGTGCCGAGCTGGTGGCCCACTATGCCCCGATAGCGGCAATGACCACCCGTGACGGGCTGCCGCCAGAACGTGTGGATGCGCACAGCGGTGCTGCCAGTGGGCACGGCCACACAGGATTTTCCGCAGCCTTGCTGCCACTGCTGGCGGCTTCGCCGGAACACGCGGCGGGCCTGGCAACGCAGCGCCAGCGGCTGCAGGCGCAGCCCGTTGAGGCCAAGGCGTACTACAGCCAGGTGCTGGCATTGTTTGGCCAGGGCTGGGATCAGGGCCGATACCGGTTTGATGGGCACGGCCGCCTGTTACCCGCCTGGAGCGCGCCATGCAACGAATGATCGGCGTGCTGATGCTGGCGACGGTGGCTTGCCAGGCCGTCGCTCAACCCAAGGATGCCGGGGAGCAGCGCCAATGGTTGCTGGACCAGGTGCGCCGTGGCGAGGCGCTGCACCGTGACGACCTGGTGCGTGATGCACTGGGCCGCCTGCAATTGCTTGAGCCGCGTAACCCTGACGTGCTGCTGGCAGCCTTGAGCCTGGCACTGCGTGAAAAGAACAGCACCGAGGCCGGGCAGCTGGGCGCCAGGATCAACGCCTTGGCACCGGGTAGCCTGCCAGCGCGCCAAGCCACGCGGCTGCTCGCGTTGCAACAGCCGGAAGCGGTGCGGCGCTTGCAGCAGGCGCGCCTGCTGGCCGTTACCGGGCGTAATCAAGAGGCGCTGGCGGTGTATGAGCAACTGTTTGCCGCTGAGCCGCCCAGCCTTGAACTGGCCCTGGACTACTGGCGCGTGCGCGGCAACCTGCCAGGCCAGAGGCTTGAAGCGATCAGGCAGTTGCAGCAGCTGGACCAGCAATACCCCGGCAACGCTGGCCTGCGTCAGACCCTGGCCGGCTGGTTATTCGGTGAAAAACGTGACAGCGAAGCGCTGGCGCTGCTCGATCAGTTGGCGCGCGACCCCGGCGCACGTGATGCAGCCGCCCAGCGTGAGTTCGATTACCTGTCCGGGCAGGCAGTGAGCAGCGCCAGTGCGGCGGGTTGGCAAGCCTTCATCAAGCGCTACCCGGCTTCGCCGCTGTTGGCGCAGGCCGGCGCCAACCTGCAACAACAGCGAACGCTGTTGGCCGACCCGTCCTGGCAGGCGGGTCAGCGGGGCAAGGCATTGCTGGACAAAGGCCGGAATGCCGAAGCCGAAGCGCAACTGCGCCGGGCACTGCGCCGGTACCCGGAGGATGCCAGCCTGCACGGCGCTCTGGGCTATGCGCTGATGCGCCAGGGCCGCTATGAAAACGCCAATGCCGCGTTTCGTGCGGCGGGCACCAAGGAACAGGACACCTACTGGATCAGTCAGTGGAAGGACCTGGAATCTTCCAGCCAGTATTGGGCGAAGCTCGGCAAAGCTGAGCGCGCCTTGCAGGCCAACGACCTGCGCGGCGCCCGCGCACTTTACCTGCAGGCGCGTCAGCAACGGCCGAAAGATGAATACGCCTTGCTGGGCCTGGCCGATGTTTCGCTGGCCGAGGGCGATGCGGCCGCTGCAGAGCGGCAGTTCCTGCAAGTGAGGCGGATGGCGCCAGATAATGAAAGTGCCGTGCGTGGCCTGATGCGCGTGTACCAGGCGAAGTCGCCCGAGAAGGCGCAGGCGTACCTCGACAGCCTGCCGCCACGCCAGCAAGCACAGTTCGCCAGCCTGCGCCGCGGCCTGGAGCTTGCGCGCCTGCGCCAGCAAGGTGACGCCGCGCTGCAACGGCAAGACTGGCTGGCGGCCAGCAACGCGCTGGGCGAGGCCACTGCCTTGGCCCCCGATGAGCCTTGGCTGGTTTATCAGTTGGCCAGCAGCCTGCGCCACCAGGGCCGCACCGCCGAGGCCGACGCGGCATTCGCCAAGCTGGTGCAGCACCAGCCACAAGACCCGGCAACCCGCTATGCTCACGGCCTGTTCCTGGAGTCCAGCGACCGTGACGCCTTGGCCCTGGACAGCCTGGGCACCGTGCCGCAGGGGGCCTGGAACGTCGACATGCAGGCGCTTGCGCAGCGTATCCAGCGCCGCCTGGCCCTGGCCTCGGCGCAGCAGCTGCAGGCACAGGGCCGTAGTGCTGAAGCGACAGCCATGCTGGAAGCCAGCCTGGCGCGTGGCGAAGCCAGCCCCGACGAATTGAGGCTGTTGGCCGAGTGGGCGGCCGCACGCGGGGAAACTGACAAGGCGCAGGATTATTATCAGCGTGTGCTGGCCATGCAGCCCGACCGCCCTGATCCGCTGCTGCGCCGCGACCTCGCCCGCCTGCTCGTGCAGGACGACCCGCAAAAGGCGCTGGACCTCTACGCCGGCGCAATGGCCGATGCCCAGTTGCTGGACCGTGCCGCCGTAGCACCACGGGATGACCGCGCACTGAGCCTGGCCAGCCGAGAGCAGGCCACCGATGACTGGCTGGCGCGCAGCCTGCGCAGTGACGTCGATGCGCTGTATCGCCAGCACAATACCCATGTGACGCTGATGCACGACTACGGCTGGCGGCAGGACGACGGTACGCCCGGCACCTCCGAGCTGAGTACCCAGTCGACCCTGTTGCATGTCGATACCCCTTGGCAGGGCGGTACCGCCTTTGCACGGGTAGAGCGCATCGGCATGGATGCGGGGTCGTTCGAGCAGAACGACCAGGGGGGATACACCCCCGACTTCGGTAGCTGCCAGTTTGTCGGCCAGACCGCTGATGGCAAGTCGCTGCCTGCCTGCACAGGCGGCTCGCAGAGCGCTGACGGCAGCGTAATGGCGCTGGGTTGGCAGGGCAACCGTTGGGCATTCGACCTGGGCACCACCCAAGGGTATGCAATCAACAACTGGCTGGGTGGCGCAACGGTCAACGGCGACCTCGGCCAGGTTGGCTGGTCGCTGACTGCATCCCGGCGGCCGATGAGCAACTCGCTGTTGTCCTTCGCCGGGGCACGAGATCGCCCGACCGGTGTACGTTGGGGGGGCGTCACGGCCAATGGCGCCACGCTCGGCCTTAGCTGGGACCAGGGCGGCGACAACGGTGTCTGGGCCAGCCTGGGGCATCACTGGCTGTATGGCGAAAACGTTGCCGACAACCAGCGCACCCGGGCCATGGCTGGCTTTTACCACCGCGTGGTGGAAAAGGCCGACGAGCGCGTGCGCGTTGGCCTGACGCTGATGCACTGGCGCCACGACAAGGACCTGGGCGGTTACAGCCTGGGGCAGGGCGGCTACTACAGCCCGCAGCGCTATACCTCGGTTGGCGTGCCGGTTAGCTATGCCTGGCGCAATTACGACTGGTCGGTGTTGCTGGAAGGTTCGGTGAGTTGGTCCCAGGCCCACAGTGGCCGCAGTCGCTTGTACCCGGATGCGCACGTCAATCGCAAAGTGCTGGCGCAGTATGATCTCGAGTCCAACATCGATGCCATGAACGAAGCCAGCGACAGCCGCGGCCTGGGTTATCGGTTGCGTGGCCTGTTCGAACGGCGGTTGAGCGACCAGTGGGTGCTGGGTGCAGGGTTTGACTGGCAGCACAGTGACGACTATGCGCCTAGCCATGGCATGCTCTATTTGCGCTACCTGTTCGAGCCATGGCGCGGCAACCTGGCCTTGCCGGTAACGCCGCTGGAACCGTACAGCGAGTGGCGTTGAGAAGGTGACCTGGCAAGCGCGGCTCCCACAGGGGGCGGGCGGATGACCCCGCAAACACGCAGCTCCAGGTTGACAGCAGGTATGCCGGCCCACCATTATCCGGTCATACCTAAGCAACGGGCCTTCTCAAATGTCCACAACCAACCACGCTATCTCCGCTTCGGGCTTCATTGCCCAGGCAGGCGCGTGCGTTGCCGTTGCCAAGAAATCCAAGAAACAGCCGCTCATCTGACCGAGGCGCGCTGTCTCGTCAGGTGGGCTGACGAGACAGAAGGCGCCAGGTATCCCTGCCAGAACGCTTCGACTCTCCACCCTCTGACGCTGACTTTCGGTCAACATCAGGAGTTATTGAATGTCGAATTTCCGTGGTATCTGGATCGCCCTCGTCACCCCATTGCGCGCCAATGAAGTCGACTTTGACGCCCTGGAAACGCTGGTGAAGAAGCTGCTCGAAGACGGCGTGACCGGTTTTGTCGTGTGCGGTACCACGGGGGAGGCAGCGGCGCTGTCCAAGGCCGAGCAACTGGCTGTGCTGGATGCCGTTCTGGGCTGGGTGGAGCCGGGCAGGGTGGTGATGGGGCTGTCGGGTTACAACCTGCGCGAACTGTTGACGTTCCAGGCAGAAATCCAGCGGCGTGACGTGGGTGGGCTGCTGGTGCCGGCACCTTGCTACATTCGCCCATCACAGGCCGGCATTGAAGCCTTCTTCAACGCCGTGGCGGATGCCGCCAGCGTCCCTGTAATCGTGTACGACATTCCCTATCGCGCCGGCGTGCGGATTGAGCGCGAAACCCTGCGCCGGATTGTACGGCACCCGCGCATCGCGGCAGTCAAGGATTGCAGCGGCGACAGCGAAACCACCATGGCCCTGATCCAGGATGGCGATGCCCAGGTGCTGGCTGGGGAAGACCTGCAAATTTTCAACAACCTGTGCCTGGGTGGGGCAGGGGCCATTTCGGCCTCGGCGCATGTGCATGCCGACCTGTATGTACGCATGCTGCGGCAGGTCGACAGCGGCGACTGGGTGGCCGCACGTGGTACGTACTATCAGTTGCTGCCCTGGATCAGGATGGCGTTTGCCGAGCCTAACCCGGCGGTGGTCAAGGCGGCTTTGCAGTTGCAGGGGTTGATGACCGACGAGCTGCGTGAGCCCATGCAGCCTTGCACCGAAGCCACCCGAGGCAAGCTGGCGGCTGTATTGGCGCTGCGCGGTGGCTTGGAGTAGGGCTTGTACAAAACCTGAAAGCTGGCGCGACTACTGTGGGAGCGGGCGTGCCCGCGAAGCAGGCTGCGCGGAGGATGGCACGGGCTTCGCCCGTGTTCGCGGGCACGCCCGCTCCCACAGGGATTTGCGCCAGCTTTCAGAAATTGGGCAAGACAGTTGCTACCAAAGCGATCACGCTGGCTTTCCGGTCTGCGTTTCATCTGCCGGTTGAGGCAAGGACTCAGTTCACCATCACTGCATCCAAGGCCTGTTCCAGTGTGCTGACCGTGCGCTCGATATTGTGCAGTTTTTCGAGCCCGAACAGGCCGATGCGGAAGGTCTGGAAGTCTGCCGGCTCATCGCATTGCAACGGCACGCCGGCGGCGATCTGCAGGCCGTGGTCGGCAAATTTCTTACCATTCCTGATGTCGGCATCATCGGTGTAGCTCACCACTACGCCTGGGGCCTGAAAGCCGGCTGCGGCCACACTCTTGAACCCTTTGCCGGCAAGCATTGCGCGCACCTTGTCGCCAAGGGCCTGTTGTTCGCTGCGGACCTTGTCGAACCCGTAGGCTTGCATCTCGCTCATCGCGTCGTTGAACCGCGCGAGCGAATCGCTGGGCATGGTCGCATGGTAGGCATGCCCGCCCTGTTCATAGGCCTGCATGATCTGCAGCCACTTTTTCAGGTCGCAGGCAAAGCTGCTGCTTTGCGTCTGCCCGATGCGCTCGAGGGCCAACGCACTGAGCATCACCAGCGCACAGCAAGGGGAGGCGCTCCAACCTTTCTGCGGAGCGCTGATCAACAGGTCGATGGCGCACTTGTGCATATCCACCCACAGCGTGCCCGAGGCGATGCAGTCCAGTACGAACAGGCCGCCCACCGCATGCACGGCGTCGCCTATGGCCCGCAGGTAGTCGTCGGGCAGAATGATCCCTGATGAGGTTTCAACGTGCGGCGCGAACACAATCTGCGGCTTGTGTGCCTGAATGGCTGCCAGCACCTCGTCCAGCGGCGGTGGCGCGTATGCAGCCTGGCGGCCGGGGTCGACAGGTCGGGCTTTCAGCACCGTGGTGGCTGCCGGGATGTTGCCCATCTCAAGGATCTGGCTCCAGCGATAACTGAACCAGCCATTGCGTATCACCAGGCATTGCTGGCCGGTGGCAAACTGTCGTGCTACCGCCTCCATGCCGAACGTACCGCTACCGGGGACTACCGCAACAGCCTCGGCGTTGTAGACCTGCTTGAGGGTGCTGGAAATGTTCCTCATCACCCCTTGAAAGGTCTGCGACATGTGATTGAGCGAGCGGTCGGTGTAAACCACCGAGTACTCGACCAGCCCCTCAGGGTCAATACTGGGGTAGAGCTTTGACATGGGTGACTCCTTGGCAGAGATGTCCATGGTATCGACCCTGCCCTAAGCTTTGGTAAATGGCAAGATGGGGCGCGACTGATTGCAGGGAGATGGCCAGCCACCGAACGAATGCTGATCCCTTAAAGAGCATTGTCTTCGGCAGTAGATTGACTACGCTCTGTTTGGATAAGCAATAAGGACTGTTTAGATGGGAAGGAAGTTGAATGCCGCCGCAGTGCTCTTGCTGGCAATGGGTTTGAGCCCAATGTTGTTGGCCGATCCCGGAAAAGCGAAAGGTCATGACAAGGGAAGCCAACACAGCAACCAAGGGCATCAAGGCAACGGTAATGAGTGGCACAGTGGGCCTTCGGTCGACGTGGGCGGGGTGCGTGTCATCCTCAACGATAATCGCGGTTACTGGAACCCAGGCGCCTCTCTGCCTCCCGGCATTCAGAAGAATCTGGCGCGCGGCAAACCTCTCCCGCCCGGAATCGGCAAGAAACTGGACAGCAGGTTGATCGGACGACTTCCCCATTACGATGGCTATGAGTGGCAACAAGCCGGCGCTGACCTACTACTTGTGGCTATTGCCTCGGGTGTGATCTATGAGGTGCTGCACAATGTGCTGGATTGAAGTCGTCCGCTTGTCCTGCTATGAGTTACGCGCTGAACGGGCAGTTCCAAAGCGTTGAGGCATAACCATATACCCTTTAATTCTTTGTCGCCTGCGACCCTATGTTTTCAACTAGCGCCTTTTTGAGCGAGCGCTGTCCGTGGAGCACTGTGAAGTAGTCGTCATCGGTCTGGGCGCCATGGGCGCCGCCACCACGTATCAATTGGCCAAGGCGGGTGTCGATGTGGTGGGCATCGACCGCTTCCATCCCCCGCATACCTTTGGCTCAAGCCATGGTGATACGCGAATTACCCGATTGTCCGTTGGGGAAGGTGCGCAGTACGTGCCTATCGTGAAACGGGCCCAGCAGATCTGGCGAGACCTGGAAGCGCAGTCCGGCGAGTCATTGTTCGAACAGTCCGGCTTGCTCGCCCTGACTTCCAGCCCCGACTTCGACCCCGAGGATAAGACCGACTTCACCCTGCGCACCGTAGGGTTGGCCCAGACCTACGGGATCGAACACGAAGTGCTCGACGCCGAGCAGATCCGCCAGCGCTTCCCGCAATTCGCGAACGTAAACGACAACGCGATCGGTTACTTTGAGCCAGGGGGTGGTTTCGTGCGCCCTGAGCGCTGCATTGAGGTGCAGTTGCGTTTGGCAGTGCAGCACGGCGCGACCTTGCACACAGGCGAAACGGTTACCCAGATCAGCTCGGATGAACAGGGCGTGACGGTCACGACCGACCTGCGCACGGTGAAGGCCCGCAAGCTGGTGTTCAGCGCCGGGAACTGGGCCGGCGGGTTGTTGGGTGAGCCCTTCGACCGGTTGCTGAGTGTCTACCGGCAGAGGCTGTTCTGGTTTGAGCTTGAAGACGGCTCGGGCCTTGAGGGCGCGTCGCCCACGTTCATCCTCACCCATGGGCGGGGGGACGACAAAATCAACTACGGCTTCCCTGCGCAGCCCGGCGAGGGCAGCCTGAAAATCGCCACGGCCCAGTACCACACGGTCTCGCAGCCCGACCTGCTGGACCGCACTGTTTCTGCCGTGGAAGAACTCGAGATGTATCAGCAGCAGGTGCAGGGCCGCATTGCCGGGGTCACACACAAGGTCCTGAAGTCGGCCGTTTGCGCCTACACCGTCACCCCGGACCGGCATTTCATCATCGATCAACACCCCACGCTCAAGCACACCCTGGTGGTGTCCGCCTGCTCAGGCCACGGTTTCAAACACTCAGCGGCCCTGGGCGAGGCTTTCGCGCAGTGGTGCACACGCGGCACTACCGACCTTGATCTGTCCTCTTTCACCCTTGAACGATTCGAAGGAAAACATCTGTGAAACGTATTGCACTTTCCCTTGCCTTGCTGGCTGCCTCCCTCGGTGCTGCACAGGCCGAAACGCTCAAGATTGCCGTAGTGCCTGTGCCTCACGCCGAGATTCTGGAGTTTCTCAAACCTGAGCTGGCCAAGCAGGGCGTTGAGCTGGAGGTGAAGGTATTCACCGACTATATCCAGCCGGATCGTCAGGTTGACGAGGGGCGGTTGGATGCCAACTACTTCCAGAGCAAGCCGTATTACGAGGCCTACAAGAAAGACCGCCCGAGCAGCGACCAGGTACCGGTTGTAGCCGTTCACATCGAACCGTTCGGTGCTTACTCGAGCAAGGTCAAATCGGTCGCCGAGCTGAAAGATGGCGCGACCGTTGCCATTCCTAACGACCCCACCAACTCTGGGCGCGCATTGCTACTGATCGCCAAGCAGGGCCTGATCACGCTGAAAGACCCCAGCAACATCATGGCAACCGCCGCCGACATCACCAGCAACCCGAAGCACCTGAAGTTCAGGGAGCTTGAAGCGGCCATGCTGCCGCGCGTGCTGGGCCAGGTGGACATGGCGCTGATCAATGCCAACTACGCGCTGGAAGCCAAGCTGGTGCCGCACAAGGACGCGCTGTTCATCGAAAGCTCGGAGTCGCCGTACGCCAACTACCTGTACGTGCGCAGGGAAAAAGCCAGTGACCCGGCTGTGCAGAAGCTTGGGGCCTTGTTGAACTCGCCTCAGGTCAAGCAGTTCATCCTTGAGCGTTATCACGGCGATGTGGTGCCGGCGTTCTGATCGCTTGGCTAGACATCGCAGTGGATGGCACCGGCTCGGGAGCGCTACGCGCGCGTTGGTTTAGCCCTGAATGAAAAGACGCCTGCTGTTTCCAGCAGACGTCTTTGGCTGCTCAGTCGGCACCGTGCCCGACGGTGATCAATAGTTCCAGAACCCTGCGATCCAGCGGAACCCATCTCCGTCCACCGCCACACGCCCTACAGAGGGGAATGGCAAGTGTGTGGCAACGAACAACTCGCCACTCGCTGCGGCAGCTTGCAGCAGGGCCACTCGTACCCGTACCGACTCATCAGGATCGTGCTCGAAGCCGTTGTGCCAATCCGGGTGATCAAAGGCTACCGGGAATAGTGCATCGCCGGCGAATGTCAACCGCTCTGCGCCCGAGTTGAGATACACCACGCAATGCCCCGGGGTATGGCCGCCGGTAAGGCTGGCGACCACACCGGGCGCCACTTCATGCTGGCGTTCGAACGTGCGGATCCTGCTGCCATAGGTTTGCATGAACGCCGTGGCCGTGGACCGCAGCACGTCCGGCACCGGCTGTGGCATGTCTGTCTGCGAGAAATCCGGTGCGGCCCAGAAGGCGACCTCGGTCGCGGTGACATGAATTTTCACGTCCTCACGCAAGCGGTTTTTCACCTCATCCACCAGCAGGCCGCCGATATGGTCCATGTGCATGTGGGTAATGACGATATCGGTGATCGATTCCAGCGCGATGCCGGCAGCCGCCAGCCGTTTCGGAAACTGCCCGGCCCGCGGGAAGCCGGGGAACTGCCCACCCAGCCCTGCATCCACCAGGATCACCTGCTGACCGCTGCGCACCAGCAGGACGTTCAGGGCCCAGTCGAAGTTTTCCGGCCCCAGGAACATGTCCTTGAACCAGGCCGCGCGGGCAGCCGGGTCGGCGTTGGTCGACATGGTCTGGGTGGGCAATGGCAGTACACCGTCACTCACCACCAGCACATCGATGTCGCCGACTTTCACGGCATAGCGCGAGGGCACCAGTTCTTCAGTCTCGCTCGGGACGACAGTGTTCATTGGCATTGTCATGGTCGTTCTCCTGCTCGAATGGATAGGTTCATGCCACTGGAATCGACGGGTCGGCAGCGGCCAGGGCGGTGGCGCGTTCGGCGGCCGGTGGGTAGATCCATACGGTGTTGATCTGGGTCTTGAGTTCCTTGGCTTCGCCTTTCACCAGTTTCAACTGGCGGTCCCAGCCTTCGCTGTACACGGCGCCCCATGCACCCAGGTCCAGGCAGGTCACGTACTTGGGCTGGCGATAGGGAGTGGGAGCCACACCCAGCAGGTCGGCGGCGGCATTGTTGCCGGCATGGCGGCCGAGGCAGATGGCGTGCTGGCAGGACATCACCGCGAAGTTGCCGATATCGTCAGTGGCGGCATAGGCCACATCGCCCGCGGCGAATACATCGTCAAGGCCACGCACCTTGAGGTTGCCGTCCACATGCAGGCGGCCCTGGTGGTCGCGTGCGCTGGTCAGCTGTTCGGTCAGCGGGCTAGCGCGCATGCCGGCGGTCCAGACCACGGTCTGGCTTTCGATACGCCGGCCATCAGCCAGGGTTACGCCCTCGGCATCCACCGCCGCTACGGTGGCGCCGACGACCCATTCGATACCCAGTTCGTCCGAGGCTTCGATGATCGAAGGCCGGATACCTTCACCCAGGGCGGCGCCGATGCGCTCGCCACGGTCGATGAGCACCACCCGGGTCTTCTCGCCTTCGCCCAGTGCTGCACGCAGGCGCGCAGGCATTTCGGTCGCGGTCTCGATACCGGTGAAGCCGCCGCCGGACACCACCACGGTATTGCGGGCGGCGCTGGCGGGCCGTTGGCCCAGTGCCATCAGGTGCTGCTCCAGGCGCGCGGCCGACTCGATCTGGTCGACGTCGAAGCTGTGCTGGTTCAGGCCAGGCACAGGTGGCCGCGCCAGCTGGCTGCCGCTGGCCAGGATCAGCCGGTCGTAGGCCAGCTGCGCCGGTTGGCCCGCTTCGTCGCGGTAGCTGACGCGGCGGGCCTGTTCGTCGATGCTGTCGGCGCTGCCCTTGACGAAGTGTACGTCCACGGCATCGAACAGCGCCTTGAGCGGGGCGAACATGCTGTGCACATCGGCTTCGTAGAAGCGCGGGCGGATGCGCAGTTCGGCTTGCGGGGCCAGCACGGTGATCTGTACGTCCTGGCGGTCATGCATATCGAGCAGGCGCGCAGCGCTCAGGGCGCTCCAGAGGCCGGCGAAACCTGCACCAATAACCAGAAGTTGCTGTTTCATGATCGTGCTCCTGACGTGAACGGGTAAGGGTTCTGAACTTCAGCCTTGGCGAGACGCTGTAGGGCCAGTCGTTCGCTGTAGGTTGATGTTAAGCAGGGGCAGGGGCGGGCACACTTCTCCATGGGTGTGCAACGGATTACGCATGGGGCGTAAGAGGGTATACGAAGGTATCGAGGCAGCTGTTCAGTGGTGCAGGGCAGACGCGATGCAGTCCAGCAGTTGCTGGGCTTCGAATGGCTTGGGCAGGCAACTGACCACGCCCGGCATGCCCGGGGTGATGCGCGAGCGCTGGCCGGGGTGGGCGCTGATGAAGATCACCGGGATGTCGAACCCCCGTACCTGCAGTTGCGTCAGCAGTTCGACGCCGCACATGCCGGGCATCTGGATGTCGGAGATCAGGCAGCCCGCCTGACCAGGGCCATCAGAGGCGAGGAAATCACTGCCGCTGGCAAAGGTGCGGGCACGGTAACCGGTGGCACGCAACAGGCCGTCGAGCGCATCGCGCAGGGACTCGTCGTCGTCGACGACGGCAATCAGCGTTGCGGTGGGCTGCTTCATGCGCGCATGGCTCCTGGCGGCCTGTGCCATGGTATCCAACATACCCCGTCGTGCAGGCGGCAGAAGTATACCTTGGTATAACCGGGCAATACCTGCGTCTGGTATTGCAGTTTGCAGTGGCCAAACCGATGAAGCTTGCCCAACAATAGGCTAGATTTTTCATCTGCCAACGACGCGGCGTCATTGCTCAGGGAGTACACATGGCCTTACAGGGCACGCATAGCTCGAATGAGCCGATGGTGTATATCGTCGATGACGACGAGGCCATGCGCCTGGCCCTTGACGGGCTGTTCCGCTCAGTGGGTCTGCAGGTGCAAAGCTTCGGCTCCACCCAGGACTTTCTGGCCTTCCCGCGCAAGGCTGTACCCGGCTGCCTGGTGCTCGATGTGCGCCTGCGGGGTGAGAGCGGCCTGGCCTTTCAGGCGCAGATGGAGCAGGGCGGGGTGCGCATGCCGGTGGTGTTCATGACCGGGCATGGCGACATCGCCATGTCGGTGAAGGCGATGAAGGCTGGCGCGGTCGATTTTCTGGCCAAACCGTTCCGTGACCAGGACATGCTCGACGCGGTGGCCAGTGCCCTGGCGCGCGACCGCGAACGGCTGGCAGGCGAGCAGGCAAACCTGGCACTGCGCCGTGCTTTCGAAGCCCTCACGCCCAGGGAGCGCCAGGTGCTGGGCTTCGTGACCGCAGGCCTTATGAACAAGCAGATCGCCGCTGAGCTGAACCTCAGCGAGGTCACCGTGAAGGTACACCGCGGGCAGATGATGAAGAAGCTTGGCGCGCGTTCGGTTGCCGACCTGGTGCGCATGGCCGAAGCGCTGGGTGTCGAGCCGTTGCCGCGCACGGTCTGACACCGCCCGTACTCTTCCAACTCGAGGATGGGGCCCGGACCCATGCCAGGCAAACAGCAAGTATTGTGGAACGATGGGGATCGCCTGTTTTGCCGGCTGAAGCGCCCGGACGGCACCCGCATGCTGCTGATGCGGCCGGCCAACGAACAGCCATTGCCGGCCACCGTCGACCGCCTGGCCCATGAATACGGCCTGCGCGATCAGCTCGATGCTGGCTGGGCGCTGCACCCCCAAGCCTTGGAGCGGATCAACGGCAAGCCGCGCCTGGTGCTGGGTGACCCCGGAGGCCAACCCTTGTCGGCGCTGCTGGTGGCGCCGCTGGGCGTGGAAACCTGCCTTGAGCTGGCGATTGAAATCAGCGTTGCCTTGGGCCGCATGCACCTGGCCGGGCTGGTGCACCGGGACCTCAAACCCCACCATATTCTTGTCGGCTGCGACGATGGCAAGGTCCGCTTGACCGGTTTTGGCCTTGCTTCGCGCCTACCCCGCGAGCGGCATGCCCCCGAACCGCCGGAGACCATCGCCGGCACCCTGGCGTACATGGCGCCTGAGCAGACCGGTCGGATGAACCGCTCCATCGATTCACGCAGTGACCTCTATGCACTAGGGGTGAGCCTGTACCAGATGCTTACCGGCGCGTTGCCCTTCCACGCCACCGATCCCATGGAGTGGGTGCACTGCCACATTGCGCGCAAACCGTTGCCACCTTGCGAGCGTGTCGCTACCGTGCCGCCGCTGCTTTCCCAGCTGGTGATGAAGCTCCTGGCCAAGACCGCCGAAGATCGTTACCAGAGTGCCGCCGGCCTCGAGCACGACCTGCGCCGGTGCCTTGCCGAATGGCGGCAAAGCCGCAGCATCATGGCCTTCAGCCTGGATGAGCAAGGCACCCCCGACCGCCTGTTGATCCCGGAAAAACTCTACGGCCGTGAACGCGAAGTGCAGGTTCTTGAAGACGCCTTCACCCGTATGGTGCGCAGCAGCGTGCCGGAGTTGGTGTTGGTCTGCGGATACTCGGGCATTGGCAAGTCTTCGGTGGTCAATGAGTTGCACAAGATGCTGGTTCCGCCGCGTGGTTTGTTCGCCAGCGGCAAGTTCGACCAGTACAAGCGTGATATCCCCTATGCCACGCTGGTGCAGGCGTTCCAGGGGCTGGTGCGCACGCTGCTCGGCAAAAGCACCGAGGTTCTGACCGAATGGCGCTCGGCGTTGCTGGCGGCCTGCCAGCCCAACGCGCGGCTGTTGACCGACCTGATCCCGGAGCTGCGCTTGATCATCGGCGAGCCCGCGCCAGTGCCGGAGCTGGATCCGCAACAGGCGCAACGGCGTTTTCTGCTGGTATTGCGGCGTTTCATCTCGGTGTTCGCCCGCGCCGAGCATCCGCTGGCGCTGTTTCTGGACGACCTGCAATGGCTGGATGCGGCGACCCTCGACCTGCTCGAAGACCTGCTCACGCACCCGGAGCTGCACTACCTGATGGTGGTGGGCGCCTACCGCGACAACGAGGTGGATGCCCACCACCCGTTGACCGCCAGGCTCCAGGCAATTCGCAAGGCCGGGGCCCCGGTGCACGAGGTGCGCCTTGCGCCCCTGGCCCGGCCGCATATCGAACAGTTGATCGCCGAGGCGCTGCACTGCCCGGCGCCCAGTGTAATGGGCCTGGCCCAGTTGGTGCAGGACAAGACGGCCGGCAACCCGTTTTTCGTCATCCAGTTTCTCCAGGCCTTGGCCGAGGAATCGCTGCTGGCCTATGACCCTGTAGCCCGGCGCTGGCGTTGGGATTCGCAGCGCATCCATGCCAAGGGCTACACCGACAATGTGGTTGACTTGATGGTTGGCAAGCTGGCGCGCCTGCCGTTGGCCACCCGGCAGGCGCTTCAGCACTTGGCCTGCCTGGGGAACGTGGCGCAAACGCAAACCCTTGCCCTGGTACTCGGCCTGCCGCCCGAGCGTGTGCAGGCGGTGTTGTGGGCTGCAATCCGGCTGGAACTGGTGGCGCACCAGGACGGTACCTGCGCCTTCGTGCATGACCGCATCCATGAAGCTGCCTACTCGCTGATCGCCGACCAGGACCGCGCTGCGATGCACCTGCGCATCGGCCGCCTGTTGGCCGAACAGGTGTCGGCCCGGCACCGCGAGGAAGCCATTTTCGAGATTGTCGGGCAGCTCAACCGAGGCGTGGCGCTGATCGATGCCCATGCCGAACGCGAGCAATTGGCCGCCCTCAACCTGCTGGCCGGGCGCCGGGCCAAGGCCGCGTCGGCCTACGGTTCGGCGCTGGCCTATCTGAGGGTGGGCGAGCAATTGCTGGAGGGGCCTTGTGCAGCTCCTGCGCATGAGTTGAACTTTGCCTTGGCGCTGAACCTGGCTGAGTGCGAGTTTCTCACCGGCCAGCTCGGGCACGCCGACGAGCGCCTGATTGGCCTGGCACAGCGCGCCAGAACTGCGGCTGAAGGCGTTGCCGTGGCCTGCCTGCACATGGACGTGTGCCTGATGCTCGACCGCAGCGACCGTGCGGTGGCGGTTTGCCTGGCCTGGTTGCGCCAGGTGGGCATTCATTGGAGCGCGCAACCGGACGATGACCAGGTGCGTGGCGAATATGAGCAGATCGCGCTGCAGGTGGGCTCGCGCAGCATCGAGCAGTTGATCGACCTGCCGCTGATGAACGACGCGTCCACCCTGGCCACCCTGGATATCTTGTGCAAGCTGTTCGCCCCGGCCTTGCAAACCAATGCCAACCTGGCCTGCCTGACCATTTGCAAGGCCGTGAGCCTGAGCCTTGAGCATGGCAACTGCGACGCCTCGTGCATGCTCTACGCCAATATCGGGCGGGTCTCCCGGCGCTATGGCGACTACCAGACCGGCTACCGGTTCGGGCGCCTGGCTTGCGAGCTGGTCGAGCGGCGCGGCCTGCAACGCTTCGAAGCCAATACGTTCCTGTGTTTCTCGATGTTCGTGGTGCGCTGGACGCGGCCGGTCAGCGAGTGCCGCGAGTTGCTGCGGCGGGCCTTCGTTGCGGCCAACCGGGTCGGTGACCTGCCGTATGCCGCCTACGTCGGCAATGGGCTGATCTCCGATCAACTGTTCAGCGGCGAACCGCTGGGCAGCATGCAAACCGAGGCGGAGCAGGGCCTGGCTTACGCAGAAAAGGTGCATTTCGGGCTGGTGATAGACTTCATGCACACGCAGCTGGCGCTGATCCGCACGCTGCGCGGGCAAGCACCGGTGTTCGGTTGCCTGGACACCGAACACTTCAGCGAGGCGCGTTTCGAGCAACACCTGGACGCTATGCCGGGCCTGGCCTTGGCCGCGGGCAAGTACTGGGTGCGCAAGCTGCAGGCGCGTTACCTGGCCGGCGACCATGCGGCCGCTGAAGCCTGTGCTGTGCGGGCCAAGGCGCTGCTGTGGGTGATCGCCTCGTTCTTCGAAGAGGCGGAATACCACTTTTTCGCGGCGCTGACCCTGTCGGCCCGGCAGGATGCTGATGAGGCAACCTTGCAGGCGTTGGCCGAGCACCATGGGATGCTGCAGGTCTGGACACAGCAGTGCGCGGAAACCTTCGCCAGCAGGCAGGTACTGCTTGCGGCAGAGATCGCCCGCCTGGAGGGGCGCCTGCTCGAGGCCGAGCACCTCTATGAACAGGCTATCCAGCTAGCGCGTGACAGCGGTTTCGTGCAGGTAGAGGCGCTGGCCAACGAACTGGCATCGCGCTTCTATGCCAGCCGCGGGCTTGCCAGGATTGCCCGGGCCTACCTTCGTGATGCGCGTTATGGCTACCTGCGCTGGGGGGCCGACGGCAAGGTTCGCCAGCTGGACAGCCGTCATCGTTATCTGCGCAGTGCCGACCCGGAGCTGGGGCCCACGACCACCATCGCCACCCCGGTCGAGCATCTGGACCTTGCGACTGTGCTCAAGGTGTCTCAGGCCGTGTCGGGCGAAGTTGACCTGCACAAGCTGATCACCCAGGTGCTGCGCACGGCAATCGAGCAGGCCGGTGCCGAACGTGGCGTGCTGGTGCGTGCCCGAGGGGAAGCGCCGCGTATCGTTGCGCAGGCAAGTGTGGCGCAGGGCGAGGTGGTGCTCTGCGACGAGCCGGTGAGTGGCACGCTGCTGGCCCAATCCGTGCTTTACCAGGTACTGCGCACTGGGGAAAGTCTCTGCCTGGACGACGCCATCGTTGACGCTGCGTTCATGGCTGACGATTACATCCGCCGTTGCCGGGCCCGGTCCCTGCTGTGCCTGCCCCTGACCAATCAGGCGCGGTTGGTGGGGGCGCTGTACCTTGAGAACAACCTCAGTGCAGGTGTGTTCGACGCTGCGCGCATCGCGGTGCTGCGGCTGGTCGCGTCACAGGCCGCTATCTCGCTTGAAAACGCCAGGCTGTATCACGCGGTTGCCGAACGCGAAGCCAGGAATCGCCAGGTGCAGGCTGAACTGGCCCATGCCAACCGTGTCGCGACCATGGGCCAGCTGGCCGCCTCGATCGCCCACGAAGTCAACCAGCCGATCGCCGCCACGGTCACCAACGCCAACGCTGCCATCCGCTGGTTGGGTGCGCAACCCCCGCAGCTGGATGAAGTAGCGCTGGGGTTGGGGCGGATCATCAAGGATGCCAACCGCGCGGCGCAGGTGCTAGGCCGTATTCGCGAGATGATCCGCAAGGCTCCACCGCAGAGGCAGGCGGTGGACATCAATACCGTGGTGCTGGAAATGGTCGAATTCACCCATGGCGAGGCCGTAAGAGGGAGGGCAGAGGTGCGCACCGAACTCGCCGAGGGTTTGCCGAAGGTTCTGGCCGACCGGGTGGAGCTGCAGCAGGTGCTGCTGAATCTGATCCTCAACGCGCTGGAAGCCATGTCGGAGGTTGCACGCGCTCGCACGCTGCACATCAGCACGGCCATCGACCAGGACGGTGTGAGGGTGACCGTGGCAGACAGCGGGCCCGGATTCGAAGCGGAAAACGTACAGCAGGTTTTCGAGCCTTTCTACACCACCAAGGCGACCGGCCTGGGCATGGGGTTGTCGATCTGCAGCTCGATCATCGACAGCCACGGCGGCCGTTTCTGGGCCAGCGCCAGGCAGGGCCCTGGCGCCGAAGTGCAGTTCACCTTGCCGGCGCATCCCGCGCCGGGCGCGTACTAGTTTCGGTGTTTGACAACAGCACTGCATGTGATGGGGAAGTTGACCGAATTGGCGATAAAACACTCGTGGTGGGCATCGTCATGCAGCCGCCTGGCAAGATCCAGATTCGATTTGCTACAGATAATGACCTGGGGCCTTAACTCTGCGTCCTTGAAATGGCCTTTACGCTGGCCATCCCCTTCAAGCATTCGGGCCACTGGGTAATCGACGTATTCCAGCACGTTCACATTGCTGACTGCGCACAGATGAAGATACCAAAGCTTGTGGCAGGCCGAGATCGAGGCCAGCAACATGTCTTCAGGGTTCCAGCGTTCCGGGTTCCCTCGAAAGGCGGGGTCCGCAGAGCCAAGGATAGGTGCCTTGCCTGAAGCCTCTACGTTGAAGTCTCTCTGGTACGACGTGTAGCTGGTAGTACCTTCACCCGTGTTACCTGTCCAGTGTACGGTGACAGCGTAATGGTGTTCTTTCATGGTCACTCCTGTGTCGAAAGACGGCCGGTAAAATTGCCCACCGCTTGGGCGCGGTTATCTTGCTCTCGATGGAGGGCTCTGCACCAGCATCTATTCTTTGCAGCGATGCATGAGCAATCCCAGCCCATGCAATGCGCCGAACTGCGGATAGTCTGACTGCTGATGTCTAGAGTAACTCTTGTCTCGGCGTCAAACCTTGCCTTTCGCAGACGCCACCGCCCATGAACTGGAGAACAGATATGCCGGCTTGTCCCATACCGACTGACGAAACGGCGCGCCAGCGTACACTCGATGAAATGAATGTGTTGGATACACCGGCTGAGCATTACCTCGATACCCTGGTGCGACTCACTCAGGAAGTGGCGCATGTGGACACCGTGCTGATCAGCCTGATCGATCACGATCGGCAATGGTTCAAGGCCAGGATTGGGCTGGACGTAAGCGAGACCCCGCGCAATGTGTCCTTCTGCGGCTACGCCATCCTGGGGGACGACACCCTGCTGGTGGCAGACGCCGAGTGCGATTCGCGATTCGCCGATAATCCGCTGGTCACTGGCGCACCCTATATCCGCTTCTATGCCGGGCACCCCTTACGTGCAGGCAACGGCAAGGCGATCGGCACCTTATGCATGTTCGACCCTCGCCCACGCGTCCTGAGTGAGGCCCAACAGGCCAACTTCAGAGATCTGGCCACGCTGGCAGAGGGTTATCTACAACTGCGCAGTTTGATACAGGCCAACCAGGACTTGCGGCTCGAAATGGACCGTGAGCAGCGCAAGGCTTTGGTTGATCCGCTAACTCAACTATGGAACCGCGGCGCTTTGGCGGCCTTCAAGGAACGTGAACGCCGTTTGGCAACGGAAAAAGGTCTACGGCTGGGTGCTCTGTATGCGGACCTTGATCACTTCAAGGCTGTTAACGACAAGTATGGCCATGCTGACGGTGACAAGGTGCTCTGCGAGTGTGCGTGTCGCCTGCGAGCTGCGCTTCGCCCCGATGACTTGCTGGTACGCCAGGGCGGTGAAGAGTTCGTCGCATTGCTGCGTGTGAAGGACGATGACGAACTGGTGCGCATCGCGGAGCGCGTGCGCCTGCTCATCGGCAGCAGGCCGATGCAACTCTCTGGCGGCCCACTGAGGGTGAGCCTGAGTGTGGGATGTACTCTGGTTGCCGAAAGCGAGCAGATCGATGAAGCCTTGAGGCGCGCCGACAGCGCACTTTACACGGCAAAAAAGGGAGGGAGAGATCAAGTTGTCTACGTGCCGCCGCATAAATGAGGTATGTTCCTGCCCCTGAAAATCGCGGGCATTCATGGAGGAACACATGCGGATCTACATTACAGGCGCCTCATGTGCGGGTGTGACCACTCTGGGGCAAGGTCTTGCCTCGCGGTTCGGGCTCCGTCATGCGGATGTGGATGACTATTTCTGGATGCCCACAGACCCTCAGTTCACAACCAAGCGGCCGGTCAGCGAGCGGGTGCCGTTGCTCCAGCAAGCACTCGGTCAGGATGATTGGATACTGACCGGTTCATGCATGGTCTGGGGTGACGCTCTACTGGCGCATGTCGACCTGATCGTGTTCGTTGTGACGCCGACACCTGTGCGCCTTGAACGTCTGGCGGCTCGTGAAAAGGCTCGCTTTGGCGATCGCATCGCACCCGGTGGAGACATGTATGAAATACATGCAGGGTTCAGGGAATGGGCTTCGCAGTATGACAATCCAGACTTCTCTGGACGCAACCGAGCTTGGCATGAGCGGTGGTTATCAAAGCAGTCGTCGCCCATCCTGAACATTGACGGGACGATCACCACTGAAAAAATGGTATCGGAAGTCTCCCAGGCGTTGTCGCACCTAAGGCATTAACGCTCCAGCGGTGACGTCAGCGGGTCAACGTTGGCTATCTATATCGGGTCGAAAGCCGTCACTGGCGAGCAACTGACTTCGACCCATAGCGGACAGTCAGTTTTCCCGGGAGTTTGGCACCTGGGATTCACGCACGATTGGATCTTTCCTGATCTTGTAGTGGATGTAGACTTTGTCTACCAATCAAGGAAGCGAGTGCGCACAGACCATGACGCAAAAGGATTTCAACTACCAGCCGTTTCTGTCAGGACGCTCGTTAAGACTGGAGCCTCTCACCAAAGGCCATTTTGACGAGATGCTGGATGCAGCAAGCGACCCGAAAATCTGGGAAGGTCACCCGTCTACGGATCGCTTCAAGCGCGAGGTGTTCGAGCCCTATTTCGCAACGCTACTAGCCACTGGGAAGGCGCTTGCAGTGATAGATATTCAACAGCAGAAAGTGATCGGTGGATCAAGTTACTACTCACCACCCGATCAATGCGACAGCATTGCCATTGGCTTTACCTTTTTGGTGAGAGAGCACTGGGGAGGAGGGAGCAATCGCGAACTCAAGCGCTTGATGGTTGAGCACGCTTTCACGCTGTACGACAGGGTGTTCTTCCATATCGCGCCGACGAACATACGGTCTCAGAAAGCCACGATGAAATTGGGTGCCGAGCACCTCTATGACGCGGAGCTGAACCTTTCAAACGCTCCAAAGCTCTGGAAGTGCTATGCGCTTACGCGCGCTCGATGGCAGAACCCTTGAGTGTGGTGAGGAGTTGCGCTGAACCTGATGCTCAGGGGTAGCCTTCGACATTTACTGCCGCCGGTCACCACTGTCCGCTATCGACCCATTGCAGCCGGTGAGCCGAACAGCAATCTTTGTGGGAGCGGGCGCGCCCGCGAAGAATCCAATGCGGAGCCTGGCACCGGCTGCGCCGGTGTTCGCGGGCACGCCCGCTCCCACAGAGTGTGCTTCGTGCTCACGAACCCAGTAATTTTTCAGTGTCTGCCATGGGTTGAAAGCGCCGGTCGTTAATGACCGCTTTCGACCCATGGCGGACATTTGTATCTGGGGCCGCTTTGCCGCTCATCGCCGGCAAGCCCGGCTCCCACAGATACAGCGCAGGCCTGCACTCTGGTGACGATCCTGTAGGGGCAGGCAATGACAGCATTGCATGGGCGGTCTCTAGCTTGGTCGGGTCAATCGGCGCCAATGATATCCGCAGCGCAACTCTCAGTTCAGTGAGGTCCTGGATAGGTGAGCGCCTGGGCACGGGCTTACGATCTGGCCGACATTCATGCCCGCCGTTCCGCTTGGCATAGTCGTGTAAAACTTGACGCCCGACGCTACGATCATAGGCGCAACCTCACGTGTCACGTAGGGCTGGCCATTACTCAGCAGCATTTTGATCGCCTCTTCCCGATACCTGGCATTGTTCACCATCGGGGATCCAGGTACGTCGGTCAATGGCATGACCTGCACGGCCACTTGATCGGTGAAGACGTAGAAAATCTCACCGTTTCCCTCATGAATGCACCTCACATTTTCCGTTTTGATAACGTCCTTCTTGACGTATTTCCCCCATTGGTGGTCGACCAGAAGAAGACTATCCGGCGTGAGGACGCTGATACCTGGTGTGGCGTGGCAGCCCGCTGGCCCGCCGATGCGCATCCAGCAAAAACTCGTGAACGACGTGTCGGTAATCTCGGCCAGCTTGAGGTCTTCCTTGATGTGCTGCCTGGCCTCTGTCGTATTGTGCTGGATACTGCCGCAGGCGCTGAGAAGTGCGGCGACGAGAGCAATGGCGGTGCGCGAAAACATGGTCAGTCCTTTGATCGGGCATAAAAGTTGGTGGCATTTTCATGATCCTGACGACTACTGACAACTACCTGTAGTTCCCTCCCGACTCGTAGCTGACCACCACGTACGGCAGGCGAATGTTGCTGGTCGCTCAGTGAGTGCTGCTGTAAACGCCGTAACGCTGTAGTCATTTGGTAGTCATCCGCTTGCCAGGGCACTGTACTCATGTGCTCTATGAATCGATATACCGAAGGTCTGCTCAACTGCCAGTGCATGATCGCTTGGCATCAGCACTACCTGAGGCCTGGTAGTCGGCCCTGTCAGCCGCAATTGAGCATGAAGGCCGTTGGTGTCACCCAAAGTCGGTATGGCGTTGGCAAGGGATACGGCAAACGGTGGTTCAGAGGACTGATCGGGGTCATCCCACAGCTCATAGATACGTTCAAAATCTGGCTGCCTGAGTTCGACCCATACCCCAACGCTATAGGGCTCATCACGCTGCAATACAGGAAGAGGTAGCGTTGCCCGGATAAAGAATCGTTCGGCATTGAGAATGCACAAGTCGCTACTCTCTTGGACTTCAGCAGCCCTGATCTCAGCAGGGAGGGCTGCTACCAGGTCTGGGTGTAGAAAAACCAGCTCAATGTCATCGCTGGTGTGTTCCTTTCCGCATTCATTGCAGATCATCTTAAAAGCTCCTGTTGCATCTACCGGGCTTGGTGATGCCGACGCGGCGCCAGTATAAGGCTTCCCTGGAGGTGCGATATCAACGAAAGAGTCAGCCGGCAAGCATCGAAATCGTGGTCAATGCACAGACGGGTCATCAATAAGCGGCTGCATTGGGTCGATACCTGTCAGACGCGGATGAGCGCTAGTTTAATGGTGCACTTGATTGTCGAAAGAATACTTTGGTAAAAATGAGATGCGAAATATAGGGCAGTTAAAATCAGTCGTCCGAATTAGAATCGCATCAGTGCCAACTTTCTAAGCCTTGGTCGACCGTCTACCAAATTGAAAATTTTGATCATGATTATATAGTAGCACCCATTCCTCTGATTCTGGAAATACAACTAGATCATCCGAAGACGGATAGCAGAACTCCGGCCAGAAGGAGATGAACACCTCCCATGTTGTGCGCAAGGCTGTCTCGGCCTCCCAAGAAAGTGATACGGGCTGCTCTAGGTGTGGCTGGAGCTGTTTCAGCCAATTGGAGCACCTCTCTGGACCAGCCTGTTCTGCGTTGAATACTTCAGGACGTAGCTCGGTGCTCAAGCAGTGATTGTCCAAAAAATGTAGCGTTCGCTTGTGCAGCGCTCTCGCCTCATCGGGCAGCACTGCCTGCATTTGCGCAAGGATTTTTTGTGGCAACACGGCATACGCTGGGTCGATCCAGCGCCATGCTAATTTATGATTCTGGATACGCATTAACTGATGCACCTAATTTTAGTGAAATTTATGAGCAGTGCTTTCTGGGTTGATAGTTAAGCACTTTCGTTCATAGGCGTCTGCTTTTGACCGCTAGCTACCCTCTGACAAAGGCCGCTTTGGGTCGTAAGCGGCCTACCGCGACCGGCTGGTATCGACCCAAAACTGACTCTGGAAAGCACGACAGAATCTTCCGTGGCACGAAGATATTTGCATTCGATACCTGGAAAATCAGTACCTTCAGACGTCTATGTTGGGGTGGCCACTGAAAGGACTTGGGAGGACTGCGGGTGCGACTGAATAATTTGTTTGCGCTGCTATTACTGGGAGCGACATCTGCGCAGGCCGATCTTGAAATACAGAGCCAGGCAGATAACCCGCGTCAGGCTGAAATGGTGATGCGATTGCGGGCTGCAACTGCCGGGCGCCCGCCGTCAACAGCCAGTTTTCCGAGCCAAGAGCAGACCATTGCGAGTATCGAAAGGGCTAAGGGCATGAGGGGGCTTTTCGCGCATGCCCCCACGTTTCAGTCGCCTTCCAGGTCGGCGATAGAGCAGCTTGATTGCCAACTTTCCATCGAGGCGCCAGCAGGTGTCGAGCGCAAAGTGGGGGGACTCAATGGCGTCCAGTCCGTCTATGCGTGTGGCACAAGCTATGTTGTCACTTATGAGTACAACTACGCGGTTGCGCTTACGCAGCGGGTGCGGGTGATCGACGATGACTTCGCAAAACAAACCGACCTGCTCAATCCATTGATAAAGGTGGGGGCGGTTACCAAGGGCGAGACAAGAATGACCCACTTGCGCTGGCTGAGCCCTAAAAACGAGATCAGTTATGAGGTCTACACCGACGTTTCGCACGCTGACGGCAAGACGCTTGAGAAGGCGCTGGAATCGGTGCTGAAGGCCACTGCGCTGAGGTTGAGCAAGGCCGGAGACTCAGTGTCTGTCGAGTAGCGCTGATGAGATCTGCATACACCGAAGTGATACGAAAAGTATCCCTTGACGCCATTGTTTGCGATCGCCTGCTTTGGGGTCGATAGCTGCCGGCCGAGGATGACCGCTATCGACCCGAAACGGACGTTCAACTACAAGCAAAGGCTTCCCAAAATGAGTCCTGCACTGGACTGGGAACTGCAAATTATCCATCCTGATAATGAATGGGCATGAAGCGCACAGGAGAGGATGATCATGACTGGGCTTACGCGGGAAAACCCTACGACCATTGCCTTCGTATTGAATTGCTATCTGAGCAACGCGATCAGTACGCTGGAGCTACAAACGTGGGCGGCTGATGTTGCAGGATCAGGGGCAGCGCATCCCGACTACTTACTAGATTTGACTACTTTTGACGCTCCGCGCTTCCACGTTTATGAAACCTTGGGTTTTAGCCCTAGCCGAACATTTTCAACCGAAGAAAACCATGCGATTTATGGCATTGCATACCTCCGTGATCGCGAGGTATATGAATCCGTAGATAAAGCCCGAGCGTTACAGGCCTTGCATCAAACCCCGAGTGTTCGTACGGAATTTGCAGCCGTTTTTCCGTTCCTGCTTCGCGGGTAAACCCGCTCCCACAGCGTTCTCCCACAGCGTTCTTGTCAGCCTCGAAAATGAGCAAGAGCAGCACTTTCGCAATGGCAGCTATGGGTCGATTGCGGTCACTCGCGAGTGGCAGCAATCGACCCGAAGCGGACCTTGCTTGGTGTTGAGGACCCAGGCGAACTGAGTAAGGTCAGCTCGAAAACGGCCTGAGAATAAGCATCAAAAGGGACTGGACCGAGCATCGATACCTGCCTGTTTGGCCCGGGCGATCAGGCTTTCGACGGAATCCTGCTCAACTATGCAACCCACATAATCCGCACCGCCCGTGTCTACATGCACAAAGCGCTTTCCGAACCCGGTCAGCCATTGATCGAAGTCGACCAGCACCTGCGCCATTGTGGGCATCCCCTCCAGTGGGTAGGCATAGACCTGTTCAATACCGCTAGCTGAAACCAGTTTCGGTGCCAGGTACTCGAAATCATCGAAGCCGCGCACGTCTACAGCCATGAGTACCAGATGATCGAGTGACTGACCTTTCTCCGCGTCCAAAAGGCCATTGGCCAGCGCGGTGGCTGGCTCCTCACCCAGGTTGTAATAGCGCGATACCCTTCTGACGAGACGCGCGCGTTCTTCTTCAGGCAGGCGTGCCAATAGGGCATGAGTGAACATTTTAAGCTGCGCACCGAATGGATGAAGCTCACGCATTATCGCGGCGTCGCTCAGTCGTGGTTCATCGGGTGGCGGCTGTGTAAAGCGGCCACCAAACAATCGATCGAATAGGCCCATCGCCGTTTATGCTCCTTTGAGGGTGCGGTAGCTGTAGTGAGATTAACCCAGCGGTTCGACGACTAAGCCATGCCAAAGTGCCGCAGCGATCGCCCCATGGCTATCACTAATAACGGCGTGGCGAGGGCGTAACTTCATTTCCTCGACTAGATCTCCATCCTGTTCGCCCCGCAGCGTGACGATCGATGAGCACCTGAGCGCTGTAAGGCCGTGAAATCAGACACGGTGGGCCGTTTTCGACCCAAAGCAGAAGTTGAGGTCAAGCAGTGGATGCCACCGTCTACGCTGCTGGCTGATCGGCCAAGCATAGATGCAACTGCTCCCCAAGAACCTCAAACACCTGAACGATCCTGTTAATTTTGCGCAGGTCGTTGTGCATTGCGATCCACACGTCTACCTCAAAGCCGAAATCGTGTGGCAGCACATGTATGAGGTCGTGCGATTTCGCTATTTGCGTCGGGCAGAGTCCGAAGCCTAAGCCCGCTTTCAGAGCGGCCAGCTGAGCAAGGTGATGATCAGAGGCAATGGTGAAATGCTGGTCGGCATCGCACAGGCCGGCGTCGACAAGCCGACGCAAATCCGCTGAGCGTCTGTCCGGCCCGATCAGGGGCCGCTGGCGCAGCGACAGCAGGGAGCCTGGATTACCATAGCGCTCCAGGCACCCGGCACTGGCATGGATGCCAACCCGCAAACTGCCGACACGCCGCACCGTGATATCAGCTTCATTGGGCCGCACCAGTCGCACCGCGATATCCGATTGCAGCCTGGCGATGTCTTCAAGCGCGTCACTTATGCTCAACTCAAGTTTGAGCCCGGCGTGTTCGTAATGGAAAGGGCGCAGCAGGTCAGGCAAGACCTCGACGCCAAGCAACTCGCCACAGGTCAGCCGGACTGTACCGTAATCCATCGACGCTTCAGAGCTGGCCATACGGTTGAAGGTTTGCGCGGCCAGATCCATGGCCTCCACATGTTCGATCAGGCGCTGCGCTCCTGCAGTAGGTGTCAGCCCCTGAGGTGTGCGGGCGAACAGACTCACACCGAGCGCGTGTTCAAGGTGGTCGAGGCGCCGGCGCGCAGTGGCCTGGGCGATACCCAGCAACTTCGCCGCGCCGCTTAGGCTGCCAGAGCGCAACACGGCGAGAAATACACGCTGGCTTTCCCATTCAATACCGCTCATACATTCTTGGCCAACAGTTGCTCCTAAATTGATCTTCTGCCCGAGCCCGTGAAAAGCGATCATTCGCCCACATTTTTCCGGGCGTCATTGTAAGGAACCAACGCATGAGAATCACCGGTCAGTGCCGATGTGGGCAAGTCACCATCGAGATCGTGGCGCAGCAATTGCCGCCGCTGTATGCCTGCCACTGTTTGAACTGCCAACGCTGGAGCGGCAGTGCTTTTGGCCTACACATGCTGAGCGCGGCGTCGGCCGTTCAGGTGGTGGGCGAAACGGCGATCTTTGAGCATGAACACCAAGGTCAAACGTCCACCCAACATGCCTGCGGTACATGTCATACCCGGCTGTTCAACGAGACCACGGCTGCGCCCGGCATGCGAGTGGTACGGGCCGGCATCCTGGATGGCGCTGAGCGTTTCGAGCCAGTTGCGCATATCTGGACACGGCGCAAGCAGCCATGGCTGGTGCTGCCGGGGGCTATCGCGCAATGGCAGGAGAGCCCCACGCCCGAAGCATTCGCCGCCGCACTGGGGTAAAAGAGCTTGCTCCTTCATCAGTGAACGCCTGGCTCGCCGCTTGGCAAATTCCCGGAGTTGACTACTTCCGTTAGCGGCCGGCAGCAGCCATCCGCCATTGGCGTCTCCCTCACCGGCTGCGCCGAACCACCTCCAGGATGCTCAGCCGCAACTCCTGCTTTGCCGCCTGCTCAGTGATGTCGCCAGACACCGCAGCATCCGACAGTGCATCTGCAGCCCCCAACATTGCCCAAAGGCTGGCCTGGGTCATGCCACCGGGCCCGGCGAAGGGCGTGAATATTCCGGCGCATTTTTCGAGCAGCGCCTTTTGATACCGGCGCTTGACGAGGTTCAATTGCGGCGAGCCGCCAAGGGCAGCCAGCACCCCGGGGATCTCACGCCCCTGGGTGCTTACGCAATCGACATAGGCGTCGGCGAAAACCCTAGCCTTGTCCGGCAACGAGGGCTCGGCAGCTGCGACAGCAGTATCGAAGCGTTCGGTCTGGCGAACGTCGAAGTCTTCATACAGTGCCGCCAACAAACCCTCTCGGGCACCGAAGTGATCGTAGACCACCGGTTTGGTGACACCTGCGGCCTCGGCCAGCCGACCGAGCGTGAGCGCATCGGTGCCTTCATCGTTTATCAGTGTCCAGGCGACTTCGAGCAACTGGCGAGCGCGCGCTTCTCTGCTGAGGCGCTGGCGCGATGGCGGGTGATGTGGCGACTTCATGCGCAGGTTTGCCGCTGCGTGGTGGCGGGTTGAGGTGCGAAGATGCTAGCGCCGATCTTGTGTGCCGTGTCCAGATGGGCCGCAGCAGAGTCCGCATCCGCGGGCAGCAGCAGACAGGAGCTGTGCACCTCTGCACCGCAGTAGTCGAAGATGCCGTGGTCGATCTGGGCCTTCATGGCGGGTGCATAGCCGTGGCGCATGTATGTACCCTCATTGGCACCGCCAATGCCTACCAGGTGCACTCGCAAGTGGCGCAATTTCTTCACCACCTTGGCGTCGCTGGTTTCTTCATAGGCCCAGCCCTGCGCAAAAACGCGGTCGATCCAGCCCTTGAGCAGGGCCGGGAAGGACCACCAGTAGACCGGGTAGACGATGACCAGGGCCTGCGCACGATCAATTCGTTGTTGTTCTAACGCCACGTCAGCCGGCGCAGCAGCCTGCTTCAGAAACAACGCTTGATCCGCCATGGTGAAGCGCGGGTCGAAGCCCTCGGCAACCAAGTCAGCCAGCTCGGCGCTGTGCCCGGAGCCCGAAGCGGTGATGCCTTGTGCTATACGCTGGGCGACGGCGTGGGTCAATGAACCGGGGTCGGGGTGGGCGACGACAATCAAGCTGTGCATGGTTGGCTCTCCAGATGTGAGGTGAGCAGCTCGCCTTTCAACAGAGCCGCTCTCTATATACCGAAAGTAACCTACCAAAAGTAACTTGTCCAGTTGCGGGCTGGCGACGCCTGAGGCCAGGCGCTTCAGGCATACCCAGAACTCAAGCCCGACATGCGCGGCTGGCTCAAGGCCGATCCTTGAGCGTTTCAAACGCTTTCACCCGTTTGATCAAGCTTTTCTTGCTAGCCGAACTGGCACCGTTGAACAGGAACGAGAAGTCCGAAGCCAACGATGGGCTACCCGCAATCGTCGCGTACTGATGACACTGGTTACAGCCATCCCCCTGCACATAGGTCTCCATGGTGGTGTTGGCCACCGGCACATTGCCCTGGCTGATAAACGGCCCATACGACAGCGGTACTGTTGCGTTGAAGCCAGGTTCCGGGCTGGGCGGGTTGGGGGCGAGGGTCCACAGTACGTTGATCAGCTTGTAGTACTGGAACACCGATTGCCCCTGGCTGTGCTGCGCGAAGTTGGCTTGCACCGCGCTGTTAAGGGCTTGCAGGTCATTGGGCACGGGGTGTTCGCGGGTAGTCTGTACCGGCTGGTCGCGGGGGAAGAGGTCGGTGCAGTCCCTGTCAGGGTTGTGTTGCTTGCACTGGATACGGGCCACATTCGGCTTGCACTCGGGGCCGGTGCCGCAGTCGGGGTTGTTGAAGGCGAAGCCGTTCGGCGGGGTTTGTTGTGGCGGCACCTGGTCCGGTTCGGGCACGTTGTCCACCTGCTCGAAAGTGGTCCAGATGAAGTTGGGCGAAGCCTGGGTCTTGTTGATGATGTGCAGGCCCACCAGGCCCACCACTTCCTGGGTGCACTCCAGCGTGTCGGGGCGTTTAAGCCAGGCGACGGTGGTGAGGTAACGCCCGAACAGTTCGGGTTTGCCGGTCAGCACCCGCCAGGCAGCCTTCAGCTCGATCGCCCCCAGTTGCTCCTGCGGTACCGGGTTTGGCGGCAGTGAGCGCATCGGTTCACCGATGGGCAGCGAGAGCCCCTCCGGTGTCGTGCCGTCCTGGTTCTGCGCCACCTTCAACTGGTTCGCTGCGTCGTAAAGCCCCTTGTCGACGATATAGTCGAACTCGGCTTTGCCCACCTTGCGCTCAAAGAACACCAGGTTGCCTGCCTGGTCCGTCAGCCAGCCGCCGGACGCTTCCATGACCGAGTCGGGCATGGCAGCGAGCGTCCCGGTGGACAGGTGAAAACCGTGCAAGGCGTTGATCGCGCCTTCCGAGGTGGCGTTCATGAATTTGCGTGCCCCCACCTTGACTGCCTTCAGGCTGCCCTGGGTGCTGCAACCGGACGGCACCAGGGTTTGCACGCCCCAGCCGGTGGGTGTGGGCGCGCCGGGCAGGAAAATGTCGTTGGCGTCCTTGTAGCTGGCCCAAACCGGCGCCACGCTCATGGGCTGGCCGGGCGCGGAGGGCACGCCGAACTGCGCCAGGGTGCTGTTCATGTCGGGTTCGCCCGCCAGGCTGGCGGTGGCCGGCCAACCGGGGTTCACAGGCCAGTTCAAGGCAATGAACAACTGCCAGCCAAAGCAGTTCATGAATGCCTGGCTGGTGGCATTGAAGTTGTTGACCGGCAGGAACCCACCGCTGGCCGGGTTGAACACCAGTTGCTGCTGTACACAGGCATCAGCGTCCGAAGTCGTGGCCGCAGCGGCCGGTTGCAGGGTCGACAGGCACAGCAGCACGCCGCTCAGCAGCGAGAGAACACTCAAGCGTAACCTGGCCATTATTGCGCTCCTTGCACGGGGTGAAGCCGCACCCGAAGGTGCGGCGTTGAAGCGGCGCGGGTCAGGCGCCGGGCACCAGCGCCAGGCCGGATTCCCAAGGGTGGTCGGCTGCGGTCACGTTCACGTCTTCGCCCGGGTTCAGCGCGCGCACGGTCACCAGGCCGGGTGCTGCGGTGGGGCTGACCGTGATGCTCAGAATGTAGGCCTGGGTGCCGCCAGAGTTGGTCTGGCCGGGAATGGCCGAGGCGTCGGGCAGGTATTCGGTAACCTGCGCCGTAACCCCAGGGTTGGAGAATTGCACCCTTGCATTCTGCGTGGTGGTGTCCGTGGAGGCACCTTGCACCACCAGCACGAACTGGTTGCTGCTGCCGGGCGCAAGCCAGGCGGGCAGGTCGGTGGGGGACTGGCCGTAGAACAGGTCCAGCGGCAGCAGTTGCACCGGCCAGGGTTGCAGGCCGTTCACCCGGCTCTGTACGCACGGGAAGGACGCAGGCTCAGTGGCAAGCGGCTTGACGGTGACGCTCAGGCCCACCAGCAGTTGCTGGGCGATGACCCACACATAGTCAACGGGTTGGTTGTTGATGGTGATGTCATTGATCGAGAAACCGGCGCTTTCCGGCACCTCGAACACTGCCTGCAGGATCTGGTCGGAGCCATTGGCGGCCGACTTGGCAGTGCCGCGCGTGATGCGCCAGTACTGGCTCACGTCCTGGCCTTGCGGGCCTTTCCAGCCGCTGAAGTCGGTAGGTTGTTGCAGGTACAGGCCAATGGGGTTGGTCAGTGACAACCGGTTGTTCACCGCCGTGAAGTTGGCCATGAAGCCGATGTGCGGGTCGGAGTTACGATAGTTCTGCCCATACTGCGCACAGCAGATCAGCGACTGGGCATTCTGGCTGCTGCCCACCGGGCGCAGGATGGTGGCCGCGGCGGCCAGGTACACTTCGGCGCTGAGGGTGTTGGGGCCGGAGGTCAGGTGCATCGCCCCACCGTACTGGCCGGGCACACAGGCCGTGCCGGCGTTCCATTTGTTGACCGTGTCATAGGCCGGCTTGCCAGTGGTGGGGTCCATGACCGGGTCGCCGGCCTTGCCGGTCGGGCAGTCGACGGTATAGCGCAGGTACAGGTCTTCGAGCTGCACGTTCGCATCGATGTAGTCGCGATACAGGCCCAGTACCGCGTTCGGGTCGATCCGCCACATGGCCAGGAAATACGCGGGGTTTTCGCAGGTGAAGGTAATCTTGCGCATGTTGCCGTTGGTATCGCGCACGATGGACCACTCACAGTACTCGTCAAGCCAGCCCCGTGGGCCGGAAGGCGAGAACGCCGTGTACTTGCCGTTCCAGTCGATGCTCGGGCAGCGTTTGGCAGGCAGTTGCAGCAAGGTGCCTTTCTGTTCGGGGTCGTAAAGCGTGTACAGCGTGTTGTTGATGGTGATCTGGCCGTGGTCGGTCAACTCCATCACCTGGTCCAGGCTCATGGCCTTGTTGCCCAGTTGGGGAATGACCGCCGCACCGTTATTGTAGAAGAACGTCCAGAGCCGGTTGGGGAAGGGCGCCCAGGTGATTGCAGGGGCGGTCACATCACCGAAACCTTCCACCAGCGGGTTGTAGTAACCCGAGCGCGGGGCGTCGTACAGGCCAGACCAGGGGTTGCCGATGATGGACGACTCGGTCCAGCCGGTGAGGTCGTTGTTCCAGTCGGTTTCAAACTGTGGCAACTGGTCTTCCAGGCCCAGCTTGTTGTAGTCCTTGGGGGCTTGGCCAGCGGGCGAGGTGAACTGCTTGAAGGGCGTGCTCATGTCGGTTCTCCAGGTGTGCGAGGGGTGGAGGTGGAGCAGCAGCCGGCGACCGGGGGCGGACCGGCGAAGGTCTGGCGTGGGTCGTCCCACACCAGTTGGGCGGTGAAACCAGGCAGGGCGGTATACGCGTCAGGCGTGAGCTGGCGGCCGCTGTCGAGGTGGGTCACCACCAGCGACAACTGCACGGCATCGTCGGGGGC
Source organism: Pseudomonas sp. NPDC089547 (assembly GCF_050280665.1). Classification (NCBI taxonomy): domain Bacteria; kingdom Pseudomonadati; phylum Pseudomonadota; class Gammaproteobacteria; order Pseudomonadales; family Pseudomonadaceae; genus Pseudomonas; species Pseudomonas sp. NPDC089547. Next base: position 99,495 of record NZ_JBNNVS010000014.1, read on the forward strand.
CAGGCCAAGCGCGCCAGCATTGCGGGCTGCATTCAGTGCGCGGGACACGCCGTGGGTGATGCAGCGGCCCTTGTCATCCACCAGCCCCATGCCGATACGGCTGAAGCGCCCCACGTAGTGGGGGTTGTCGGCGCTAACGTGCTGCGCGGTGGCATCGGGCTGGTTGAGAAAGACGTCGATCAGGTAGGTGTCATGGGTGCAGCGCACATGGTCGAACACCACCCAAGGCCCAGGCCCGGCGGCGTTTTGCGCGACAGGCTCGGTTTTGGCGCTGTGCTTGCAGCACGCAGTGCTGCTGGCCTTGGGGGCGCCAAACTGCGGGGCCACCGGCACGCCGTAGTCGTAGCCGATGTGCCGGCTGTCCTGGGCCATGTCGCCCAGGGTGGTGTAGCGCCAGGCGTCGGCGCTGGTGAAGGTGAGCTGCGTGGCGTCACGGCCGGCGAACGGCTGCAGCAGGCACTGTGTGGTGTATTGCGCCCCGGGGTGGGCCCTGATCCACACTTCGAGCATACGGTCGATGTTGGCGTGGTAGGAGCAGAACACCGGGTCGAACGCGGTGTAGGCGTTGTCGGCCATGTCGCCGCCGATCCAGCCGTGATAGTTGTCGTGAGGTTGCTCGTACAGGCCATCGAAGTTGAGGGCGCGGTTGGGGTACAGGTTGTCTTGCTGGGGTGGGTCGAACACCGGGATGTTGGCCCACGGATAACCAGGCACACCCTGTGGCTGGCTGAAGGTGGTGAACTTCAGGGCGTCGACCACCTGCTGCTGGAAAATCTGGCTCATGCCGTACAGGCGCGTGCGTTCAAAGCGCGACTCGTCGCCATGGGTGTAGAACAGCGGGTCACGCTGCACGTACCGGCAGTCCACCCCGTTGCCCGCGCCACTGGCGCACACTTTGGAGCAACCGTCTTTGGCGGCTGCGTAGCGCAAGGGGTTGGGACGGGTTTCACCTGACTGCGGGTGCACATAGGTTTCATCCAGAAACGCCTGGGGCAGGCCGGCCTGCGGGCTGCCGTCAACGCTGGCGTCTTCGGCCATCCAGTCCCAGTAGGGAATGGCGCAGTCGATCAGTTCTTCCAGGTAAAGCAGGTAGGCCCGGTGCCAGAGGGCAAACGCCTCTTGATAATGCAGGCACCAGTTGGTGTGGATGTAGGCATAGCGCTGCCAGGGCGAACCGCTGTCGGGGTCGCCCACCTGCATCACGTCATCCAGGCGGGCGCGGTAAAGGTTCAGCTCCTCAAGGCTCAGGGCACGGATGTCTTGCCTTACCCGCTTGACCTGTTGGGGCAGGTCCGGTGGCGGGATGCGCTCGGCCAGGTCAAAGGGCGAACTGGCATCGAGCCGCCAGCCTTGGTTGACCCACAACCTGAAGGTTTCCAGCGCATCGATCGGCCAGAACTGCTGCTGGTCCAGGGTCAGCGGCATGTTGCGCGAGGCCAGGTGCTGGTAGATGGTTTCTGACCAGGTCCTGACCGAATCCGGGTCGTCCAGGTACACGAAGTAGGCGTTCATGCACCCGGCCCACGAGGCTGCCACAGCCGCCCGCTGCGCGGCGGGTATCCAGTAGGGGGCAGTGAAAAGGCCGTGGATGTCCGCGGTCCATGTCGGTTTGGCAACGATCATAAGGTCCCTCTCATGCGCCCCGAAGGCCATCTCTGGCCGGGCTGCTAAGCTCAGATGATGGTAAAGATCCGGCGCGCAGGAATCGTGCAAATTGGCCCGCCCTTGCGGCGAATTCATTGCAGTTTTTCAAGGAAGACACGCGGAAAATGACAGACGCCATGGATCTTAAAATTCTGGGAAAGCTGCAAAAGGATTGCAGCCAGAATCTGGAGTTGCTCAGCGACAGCGTCGGGCTGTCTTCCACCAGTTGCTACCGGCGGATCAGGCGGCTGGAGAGCGCAGGCATCATCAAGGCCAAGGTCGCGATACTGGACGAGCGCAAGCTGGGCATTCAGGTGACCGCTTTTTTTCTGGTCAAGCTGGACCGCGACAGCTACGACATCGACCGCAAGATGCAGCACATCCTGGCCGGCCACCCGGAGATCCAGGACTGCTACCTGATGACTGGCGAGTTCGATTTCGTGATGGTTGCCAAGTTTCGTGATGCCACCGAGTACACGGACTACATCTACCGGTTTCTCGATACGTACCGGGACATACCTATTCGCACTTACTCCTCCACGCTGGTGGTGCGTACGGTGAAGAAGTCTTATGAACTGCCGCTGGAGGGAGGATTGCAGCGGGTTGCCGATGCGTGAGAGGGCCAGATTTTGCGAGGCTGACGCGAACCCTGTGGGAGATTGCCCAGCCCATTGGGCTGCGCTGTCGCGTAGAGAACCGATGCTGGGCACTCCGCGTACCCTGTGGGAGCGGGCGCGCCCGCGAAGAATCCAACGCGGTGCATGGCACCGGCTGCGCCGGTGTTCGCGGCGGTTCGACGCCTCGACATGCCCGCTCCCACAGGGAATCGCGCCAGCTTCAAGGCAGTTGCGCCCACAAAGATTGCTGCCGGGCTCAACGGCAGCTGCGGCCACGCACAATCAAACGCTGCGTGTTAACCCACCATCGACCTTGATGTTTTGCCCCGTGATGTAGGCCGCGCCTTCGCTAGCGAGAAACGCAATGGTCGCAGCGATCTCTTCGCTGGTGCCATAGCGCTTGAGTGGCACCATGTCGCGGCGCTGCTCGGTGGCCGGCAAACTGTCGATCCAGCCTGGCAAAACATTGTTGATACGCACGTTATCCCCGGCGAAATTGTCGGCGAAGATCTTGGTGAACGCGGCGAGGCCTGAGCGGAATACAGCAGAGGTGGGGAACAGCTCGCTGGGTTCAAATGCCCAGGCAGTAGAGATGTTGATGATCACGCCGCTCTTCTGCCGCTGCATGTAAGGGGTTACCAGGCGAGTTGGGCGAATGACATTGAGCAGGTAAGTGTCCATGCCCTTGTGCCAGTCTTCGTCGCTGATTTCCAGGATTGGCGCGCGCGGGCCATGGCCGGCGCTATTGACCAGCACGTCAATGCGGCCCCACTTTTCCACCACCGCGTCGACCAGGCGTTGCAGGTCTGCAACCGACTGGTTGCTGCCGGTTACACCTATCCCGCCAAGTTCGGCAGCCAACGCTTCACCCTTGCCCGAAGAGGAAAGGATACCCACCTTGAAACCATCGGCGGCCAGGCGGCGCGCTGCCGCGGCTCCCATGCCGCTGCCACCTGCCGTGATAATCGCAACTTTTTCTACTGACATATTGCCTCCAGGTCTCTCAATACGGATTGCTCGGGTGCATTCACCTTAGCAGTAGTCCCAGTGGCGAGGGAGGCAGCTGAGCTTCACTTTAACAGTAGATTAACTATCGATAGCTTGTTGCTTGAGCCAGTGCAGGACAACGCTCAGTGACTGCGCCTGCTTCATCTTGCGCGGCCAAACCAGGTAAAACGACTTGTCGAGCCTGAGCTGGTGGGTGAACACCTGCATCAGCCGGCCTGCGGCGATGTCTTCGCCGACAAATGCGAGGCTGGCCAACGCAATGCCCTGACTGTTGATTGCCGCATCAATGGCCAGCGAGGTCTGATTGAAGCGCACGTTTCTGGCCGTCGGTTGCGCATGCTGCGGAAATACATCTGCAAGAAACCCAGGCCAGAAGTTATGGGCATCGTGAAGCATGACGAAGTCCTGAAGCCGCTCGAAGCTGACGGGAGCCTCGCAGCCTTCAAACAACCTCGGGCTGGCCACGGCAACGATGCGTTGCTCCATCAACAGTTCACTGTTCAGGCCCGCGCCGAACTCGGGCTTGCCATAACGCACAGCGATATCCACGCCATCGGTACTGAAGTGAGACAGCCGATCGGTTGCCAGCACGCGCAAATCGATGTCGGGGTGGCTCTGCGCAAAGTTGCCGAGCCTGGGAATCAGCCATTTCGAGGCAAAGGTAGGGGTAACGCTGACCGTCAGGTGAGTTGCCTGTGGCCTGAGCAGGCGCGTTGCCTCGTCGATCATCGCCAGTGCACTGCGAATGCTTGCGCTGTAACCCTGGCCGGCATCGGTCAACGCCAGGCCACGGGGTAGTCGTTCAAACAAACGCAGGTCCAGGCTGGCTTCCAGCCCGCGTATCTGCTGGGCAACTGCCGCCTGGGTCACGCCCAGTTCCTGTGCAGCCACACGGAAGTTCAAGTGGCGAGCCACCACTTCAAACACCCGCAGCGCGTTGAGCGAGGGCAAATCAGGAAAACCGTCGGGCATGGCAATGGAAGTTCTATCGGATGGCGAGGGAGACCGCAAAGGGTGAGGTTGCCTGTTGCAACCTTACCCTGTAAACCTGCATTGATCGACAAGCACATGCGTGTGCAGGGGTTCAAGCAGCCCTTGCCTGCGCCGAGCCGGGTTCACCTATCAGGATGTCTTCAAAAAACGCCCCGACCGGCTCAGTGGGGTGGCACAGCTGTATTTCCAGTACCCACACCACCTCGCTCGGGACGATTTCCACGTCGGCCAGTTTTTCCTGCCCATACAGCACATGCGGGAAGTCGGCGATACGATGCCCAGCCAGGTTTCGCTCCAGTTGCCAGCCTTTGGCCTGGGCGCTGCGCTCGGCGAAGTCGTACAGCTCTCGCCCGGTCAGGCCGCGGCCCCAGGCATCGCGGGTTTCATCGAATACCTCGTGCAGCGCCTTGACGCACGCGTGGTGCAGCTCGCGCTGGCCGAACACGAAGGTGTCGCCATAGTCGCCTTCGTAGCCATCCCAGACCGGGCCGACGTCGACCACGACAATGTCTGTGCTACGTAATACGCGTTGCAGGTCGATACCTTGCCGCGGCGTGCGCACGGTGTCGTCGCCGAAACGGATGTAGGTGGGGTGCCAGGTGTGTGACGCGCCCATTGCCTGCAAGGTTTGCGCGGCCATCTCCAGTGCTTGGGCGGTGGTCATGCCGACACGCAGTTGGCTGGCGATCGCGGCCACCGACCGTACCGACTGCTCGCGTGCGGCGAGCATGCCATCCAGCGAAAAACGAGGGCCGACTTTTTCCAGTTCCGGGTGGCGTGTATTGGTTGCAGAAGGCTGTGGCGTCATTGCACCGCTGGCGACAAAGGCCTCCGCGACAAAACGGTGGGGTTGTACGCCTGCGGCCAGGCATTGTTCGCGGGCCTGGGTGATCATCGCGGCATTGCCGCAGGCATAGACCTGGGTGTCTGCCCACTGATGGGCCTGGCCCAGCGCCACCTGCTGTACGCGTGCCAGGGCTGAAAGAACCGGGTGCCAGCAAAAGTGCGGGTATGCACGGCTGGCCTGGTCAAGAAAGTCGCGGTCATAAAAGTCTGCCGTCGATGAACCACCCCAGTACAGCGTGACATCGGTATTGCGGGCCAGGGCAGTCAGCAGCAAGGGCTTGATGCCGGCGTAGCCTGTGCCGGTGGCGAGCAGCACCAGTGGGCGTTGGTCCTCATGTTGCCAGGTACATGCGCCCAACGGCCCCTCAAGCGTCAGCGTGTCACCCGCTTGCAGGGTACTCAGCAGGCCTTCGGTGAACAACCCACCGCTAACCTTGCGGATATGAAACACCAGTTGCCCCTGGTCCTGGGCGGGCAGGTTGGCGATGGAGAAACAGCGGCTGTCGCCGTTGCCCAGCTGGAACCTCACGTACTGGCCAGCCCGCACTTCCAGCGGCTGATCAGGCTGTAGCACCAGCTCGACGATGTCTGCACTCAGCGCTCGCTTGCTGTGAACCTGCGCTTGAAATGCCAGTGTCGGGGCGTCGAGGGACCAGCCGGGGATCTCCAGGCGCATGTCGCTGCAGGCGTGACTCTGGCACAGCAGCATCTCGTCAGGGGCCAACGGGTAGGACGGTGCGGGGGTGTCCGCATCGCGCTGCTTGTCCTGATAGAGCCCCGACACCACCTTGACCTTGCAGGACCCGCACGCGCCGCGGCGACAGGAGAAAGGGACCGGCAGGCCGCTGGCAAGCATGGCATCGAGCAGCAGACCCTGGCTGGCTTCGAAGGTTTTGCCCGAAGGCGACAACTCAATGACGTGGCGGCTTTGCATGAACACCTCGGGCGCAATGGGAGGTTCGATTGTTGCTATAGTCCAGGACCAGCAGAACCTCCAGATTTGGATAATTCATATGGTCCAGCTTCGCAAATGGCAGCCGTTGCTCAAGCTTGATGGGGCGCAGGCATCGTACCGGCAAATCGTCGAGGGGCTGGTGGCCGCGATCAGCGAGGGCCGCCTGCGCCCTGGCACGCCGTTACCGGGCACGCGGGAGATGGCGAAGCAGCTGAACGTCAACCGCAAGACGGTGATCCTGGCCTATGAGGAAGCCGAAACCAAAGGCTGGCTGCAAAGCGTGCAGCGCCGGGGCACCTTTGTCAGCCAGCAGCTGGCGGGTGTAACACTTGCCAAGCCCGATACCGCGCGGCCTTTTGCCCTGGCGCTGCCAGAGGAACCTGCCGTTCCCTACTTCACGGCGAACGAACAGGCTGCCGCACAGCAAGGGCGCCCGGGTGCCTTGTTTTTCGACAATGGCGCCTGTGACCATCGCCTGTTGCCGCAGGCGGTGCTGCATCGCTATTACCGCAATGCCTTGCGCAGCAGCTTTGCCAGCAACAGCGTTCGCCATGGCAGCGAATGCAGCAGCCTTTACCTGCGCGCCGCCTTGGCTGACATGCTGCGGCACAATCGCAGCCTGAACATTGGCGCCGAGCAGGTTTGCCTGACCCAAGGTGTGCAGATGTCACTGTTCCTCGTCGCCAGTGTGTTGCTCAAGCCAGGTGATGTGGTGCTGGTCGAGCGGCTGAGCTATCCGCCTGCGTGGGAGATTTTCCGCCAGTTGGGTGCCCGCCTGGTTACCGTGGAACTGGACCATGAGGGGTGCCGGGTTGATCAGATCGATGCCCTGTGCCGGCGGCACAAGGTGCGGATGATGTACATCACCCCTCATCACCAGTTCCCGACTACCGTCAGCCTGCCGGCCGGGCGCCGGCAGCAGCTGCTGGAGCTGGCGCGCCAGCACGACTTTTGCCTGGTGGAGGAGGACTACGACTACGAATACCACTTCTCTGGGCGGCCCTATCTGCCTTTGGCCAGCGACCGCCAGCAGCGGCATGTGATCTACATCGGCACGTTGTCCAAGCCCTTGGGCAGCACGTTCCGTTGCAGCTATATCGTGGCACCGGTGGAGGTCATTGCCGTGCTGGAGCGCAGGGCAACGCTGACCCTGGGGCAGGGTGATGCGGTGATGCAGCGCATGCTGGCGGACTTGATCAATGAGGGCGAGCTGAAAAAGCACTTGCGCCGGGTCAACCGCGACTACCGTCGGCGCCGGGAGACCCTGTTGGCATGCTTGCGCGCTGGGTTCGGCGAGCAGATTAGCGTACAGGAACCGGAAGGCGGGCTGGCGCTGTGGGTGCGGTTTGGTGATGTGATCAATGTGGATCAGTTGGTCGACAAGGCGCTGGAACTGGACCTGGTGGTACGCAGCGGTCGCCATTTCTCGCCGTTTGGGCATGCGGAGAATGCCCTGCGCCTGGGGTTTGCTTCGCTCGATGTAGATGAAATCCAATTGGCCACCGAGCGCCTGGTTCAAGCAGCGAAGGCAATATCCACGGGCTGAAAAGGAAAAATTCGCCCGGATGTAATCCTGTGGGAGCGGGCGTGCCCGCGAAGAATCCTACGCGGTGCATGGCACCGGCTGCGCCGGTGTTCGCGGCGGTTCGACGCCTCGACACGCCCGCTCCCACAATGGCTCGCGAAGATGCTGGCGCCAGTGCCAGGCCTACGAAAGCATCAGCGCCGCCACACCTCACCTTGTTCGCTGACCACCCAAGGCCTGTCAGCCGCATCCACCAACACCCCGCCAACCCAACGCGGCGCAGGGTTGCAATCAAGCCAGTGCACCTTCCCGGCAAGCACCTGCTCGGCAAGCGGCGTCAACCGCAGCAGCCGCTGAGCCCAGGCGTTTCCCGGGCCTTCCTGCAGCAGCGGTTGCGGCCCATGGATCAAGGGCTGCAGCAACACATGGAACATCATGTCACCCAGGTAAGGCAGGGGATCATCCTGCATCATCAACTGGCCAAACACGCGCCCGGCCGCCAGCTCGCCGCGTGACGCCAGTACGCGCAGCAGCAGGCGTTCGGTAAGGCTCAAGCCATCATCTGCTCCCGGCAGTTCCTGAAGCTGGCGCGCCAATGCACGGCCCAGCAACGGCAAGGCCTCGTGCTGGCGGCCAGCCAGGTTTGCCCAGGCCTGCGGATCCGTTGCGGTGTAAGCCGCCCAGGCCTTGCGCGCAAGGGCCAGTGCATCCTCACCCAGTGCGCGACGTTGTGGCCACAGCCAGGCCAGCAGGTCGGGGGCCAGTTGCCCGATGCCGATGAAGCGTTGAATACCGGGCACCTGGTCAATTTCGATCAGTTCCAGCCGCCGCGGCAGGCCGGGCAGGCTGGCGAGCACACGAATCAGGAACAGCTGGTCGTAAGCGTCGGCTTCGCACCATAGCACAATCTTGCTGTCTGGGTTCAGTTCGGCCAATGCGCTGCGCTGTGCCGCCTGGCGCTGTTCAAGGTCTGGGGTGCTCAGCTTGAACGCCTGTTGTACGTAGGTGCTGCGAACCTGCCAGTACTGGTCTTCGGGCAGTGCTGGCACAGGCCCCATTACCATGGGGTCGTCGAACATCTGGAAGGCGCCGGTAAACCCGGCGGTGCGCAAGCTGTGGGCGATGTCGTTACCGCAGCGCCAATGCTGCACGGCGGCCTCGTCATCGGCGCGAAAGTTGGGGTGGCGTGCCGCGAAAGTCACGGCATCGGCATGGGCCTTGAGCTTTGGCCAGCTGGCAAAGCCAGCCTCGCGGGCCACCAGCCATTGGGTGTCGGCAAGCCGGTAGTCGGGGCCGGGCAGGCCGAGCGTGCGCAATTGCTCGCGGGCGTCGTCGGCTTCGTGGTTTTCAAGTGCGCTCAGCAAGCGCTTGGCGCGTTTGCGCAAGGCAGGCAGGTCGAGCAGGCCGTGGTGGCGGGAAGCATTGATGGCGGGCATGCCAACTCCTTTGGGGCTCGGTCCGCCGACAAGCCGGGAGCTGGTATGGGAATGTGATGCCACAAGGCTCGGGCAACCCCTTCGCGCGGACCGCAGGCGCAGCCAGCGCCCAGGCCACGACTTTAACGGTGCAGGGCACCCGGTTGCAAACGATAGTTTTCCTGTATGTTGCCATGCGCTTTATAGTGGCGGGCTCTACTCGGTTGAAGTCAAAGGAATGCCAACCATGCGCCTACGTACGCTGCTTGCGGCAATCGGCACCAGCCTGTCGCTGACCTCGGCACTGGCCGCACCAAGCCAGCCAGCGCCCCCTGCGGATAAACGTATTTCGGTAACGGTCGAGGGGGCCGGGCCAGACGTCATCCTGATTCCCGGGCTGGCCTCATCCCGTGAGGTATGGGCAGGGCTCGCCAGCGCCCTGCGCCAACAGCACCGCCTGCACCTGGTGCAGGTTGCAGGCTTTGCCGGTTCGCCTGCCGTGGCTGCGGGGGATGGGCGCGTAGCCGCACCGGTGGCCGAAGCGGTCGCAGACTATATCCGCAGCCAGCACCTTGCAGCGCCGGCCATCATTGGCCACTCGCTGGGCGGCGAGGTTGCGTTGATGCTCGGGGCGCGCTTTCCCGAACAGGTAGGGCGGCTGATGGTGGTAGACGCGATGCCGTTCTACACCTTGCTGATCGACCCCACTGCCACCGCCGAAGCGGCCGTGCCGCAGGCTGCGGCCTTGCGCGATGCGACGCTGGCGGCCCCGGCGGAGCAGGCCGAAGCCATGCAGCGCAGCGCCATCGCCCGGCTGGTCAAGACCGAGTCGGCCAGGCCGGCACTGGCCGAAACGGCGCTGCGCTCGGACCGCAACACGGTAGCCAACGCCACCTATGAGCTGATGACCACCGACCTGCGCCCGGAACTCGCCCGCATTCGGGCGCCATTGGAGGTTGTGTATGCCTATGACCCGCTGTTCGGCATTCCCGTTGAGTGGGTTGATGGCACCTTCCGCAACGCCTACGCCAGCGCACCCGGCGCCAGCTTCAAACGTATCGATGGCAGCTTCCATTTCGTCATGCTGGACCAGCCCCAGGCATTCGCCACGGCAGTCATCGACTTCCTTGGCCGCTGAGGTGCGGTGACGAGTGGGTGGAGGCTTCAATGCGTTGCCGTTGGCAACATCTGTTCGGTTACCGCCCATAACCACCACTTGGCGCCTCAAGCCTGCGCCGGCACCTCCGATAGCAGCACACCCACCGTCGAATCAGCGACCAGAAGTGGTGCCAACAAGGAGTACTGCCCGCATGCTTGCCAACCTGAAGATACGTACCGGAATGTTCTGGGTGCTGTCATTGTTCAGCCTGACCCTGCTGTTCTCCACCGTCAGTGCCTGGCGGGCTGCCGTGGGCAGCGACCAGCAGATCACCGAACTGGACCAGACTGCGCACCAGTCGGACCGGTTGAACAACGCGCTGTTGATGGCAATTCGCGCCAGCGCCAACGTGTCGTCAGGCTTTATCGAGCAGTTGGGCGGCCATGACGAGAGCGCTGGCAAGCGCATGGCCTTGTCGGTGGAGTTGAACGACAAGAGCCAGAAGCTGGTAGACGCATTCGTCGAAAACGCCCGTGAACCCGCCCAGCATGCACTGGCCACCGAACTGCAGGCCACCTTTGCCGAGTACGCCAAGGCAGTCGCCGGGCAGCGTGAGGCGACCCGCCAGCGTTCGCTGGAGCAGTACTTCAAGGTCAACACCGACGCCGGCAACGCCATGGGGCGGTTGCAGGCGCTGCGCCAGCAACTGGTCGGCGCCTTGAGCGAACGCGGCCAGCAGATCATGCTGGAATCCGACCGTCGCCTGGCCCGCGCCCAACTGCTGAGCCTTGGGCTGCTGGGCGTTACATTGCTGCTGGCGGTGTTGTGCTGGGCGTTCATTGCCCAGCGCGTGCTGCACCCACTGCGTGAAGCCGGTCGGCATTTTCAGCGCATTGCCGGTGGTGATCTGAGCGTGCCGGTACAAGGGCAGGGTACTAACGAGATCGGCCAGCTGTTTCACGAACTGCAACGCATGCAACAGAGCCAGCGTGACACCCTGGGGCAGATCAGCAACTGTGCCGGGCAGCTGGACGCAGCCGCCACGGCGTTGAACGCGGTTACCGAACAAAGCGCCAACAACCTGCGCCAGCAGGGCCAGGAACTGGAGCAGGCTGCCACCGCTGTTACAGAAATGACCACGGCCGTGGAAGAAGTTGCGCGCAACGCCATCACCACCTCGCAAACCACCAGTGAGTCCAACCAGCTGGCCGCGCAAAGCCGCCGGCAAGTCAGCGACAACATTGACGGCACCGAGGCCATGACCCGCGAGATCCAGACCAGCAGCGCGCACCTGGAGCAACTGGTTGGGCAAGTGCGGGACATCGGCAAGGTGCTGGAAGTGATCCGCTCGGTGTCCGAACAAACCAACCTGCTGGCGCTCAATGCCGCCATCGAAGCGGCCCGCGCGGGTGAGGCCGGCCGCGGTTTTGCTGTGGTGGCGGACGAGGTACGCACGTTGGCCTACCGTACGCAGCAGTCGACCCAGGAAATCGAACAGATGATCGGCCGTGTGCAGGCTGGCACCGAAGCGGCGGTGGCCTCGATGCAGGCCAGCACCAACCGCGCCCAGTCGACGCTGGACGTAACCCTGGCCTCGGGGCAGGTGCTGGAGGGTATCTACAGTGCGATTGGCGAAATCAACGAGCGTAACCTGGTGATTGCCAGTGCGGCCGAAGAGCAGGCCCAGGTGGCGCGGGAGGTGGACCGCAACCTGCTGAACATTCGCGAGCTGTCGGATCAGTCGGCGGCGGGGGCGCAGCAGACCAGCGAGGCGAGCAAGGCAATGGCGGGGTTGGTAGGGGAAATGACGGCGCTGGTGGCGCGGTTCAGGGTCTGAGCCGCACGGCATGCACTGGGCGTGTAGGAGCGGCCTTGTGTCGCGAAAGGGCCGCAGCGCGGCCCCGGCAACTCATGCGGCGACGCTGAGATTGCGGGGGCGCTTCGCACCCCTTTCGCGACACAAGGCCGCTCCTACAGGTATTACGCTGCCTTTTCGGTGGGCAACCTCAACCCGGCTGCGCCGCCAGGCTATTGCTCACGTTACGGCCCAATACCAGCACCGTGACAAATCCACAGCCCACCAGCGCCGTGGCCAGGCTCAACAGCACGGCCGTGCCCATATGGTCGACCACCTGCCCGCCGAAGAACGAACCCACAGCGATGATCACCTGGAACATGGCCACGAACAGCGGCATGCCACGTTCCACATCCTTGGGCGCCACCACGAACATCCAGATGTTGGCGCAGGCCGGGAAGGCACCAAAGGCGAAGCCCCACAGGGCGATCAGCATCGCCGCGCCAGTCATGCTGGTGGCGAAGTGCGGGAACAGGGCGGTACTGACGGCAATCATGAACGCGACCAGCATCAAAGTGTGCCGCACGCTGCGGTTGGCAGCAAAGCCGGCGAAGATGTTACCCATGAAGCCCGCCACGCCATACAGCAGCAGCAACGAACCAATGGTAGGCCCGTCAAAGCCGGCATTCTGCTTGAAGAACGGCGCCACATAGGTATACGCGGCAAAGTGCGCCAGGCCGATCAGCAGCACGGCAATCAAGCCGACGCGTGCTTGCGGGTTGATGAACAACGCCGGCAGGTCGCTGACGCGAATGGCCTTTTCCGGCATCAGCCGTGGCAGCAGGAACACCTGTGCCAGCAGTACCGGCACGCCCACCAGTGCGGTAACCAGGAAGGTCATGCGCCAGCCCATCAGGCCACTCAGCCAGGTGCCCACCGGCACGCCCACCACGGTCGCCAGGGTTACGCCGGCCATGATGATCGAGTTGGCCTTGGCCACACCCATGCCATCAGGTGCCAGGCGGCCGCTGAGTGCGATGGCGGTGGCCCAGAAGCCGCCGATGCTCACACCTAGCAGCACGCGGCCGACCAGCAGCAGGTTGAAGTCGCCGGCATAGGCGACGATGGTATTGGCGATGATCATGATCAGCGTCAGGCCGATCAGCAGGTAGCGCCGGTCCAGCGCACCAACACCCACGGAAATGATCGGGGCGGCCAGCGCGGCCATGATGCCGGGCAGGGTTACCATCAAGCCGGCCAGGCCGGCACTGATACCCAGGTCACTGGCCACGTCGTTGAGTACGCCCACCGGCAGGAACTCGCTGGTGACCAGGGCAAAGGCGCCGACGGCGACCGAGAGAATCGCCAGCCACTGCTGGGTGACGCTCTGTTGATTGTGTTCGGGGACGGCCCGAGGGGCCTGGCTGGCACTTGGCATGGTGTCGGATTCCAAGGAGGGATGTCGCCTGTAGCAGGCGCAAGAGGGGGGATTCGGCGGCGATTATAGGGGGCACGCCTGCCAGGCAGACAGGCGGCTCGGGTGATAGTAATCATCAGCGCAATCGATGAAACGCCTTGCGCAGAGCGGCCGCTATCGGCCGCGCCCCAACAGCGCCGCCCCCGCGCAGGCCATGGCAATGGCGGCAATGCCCAGCCACTGGGTCAACGTCAGCACTTCGTTGAGGATCAGCCAGCCGGCGATTGCCCCTGCTGCCGGCGAAGCGCTGAGCAGCACGCCAAAAATGCTTGGCGGCAGGTGGCGCATTGCGTACATATCGAGCAAAAACGGCACTGTACTGGAAAGCAGGGCCACGCCCAACCCTACCATGAGCACCCACGGGGCCAGCAGCTCAACCCCGGCGTGGTTGACGCCAAGCGGTACCCCCAGCAGCGCCGCGAACAACATGCCGGTGGCGACAGACTGCTTGCCATGAACCGCGACTTTGCTGCCCAGCACCACATACAACCCCCACGCCAAGGCGGCAGCGAGCGAGTACATCACCCCACGCGGGTCCAGGCCCTGGCTGTCCGTCCCCCAAGGCAGCAAGGTAAGCCCGGCGCCCGACAAGGCGATCCACAGCAAGTCGATCCGCCGCCGCGAAGACAGCAAGGCCGCCCCAAGCGGGCCGATGACTTCGATGGAAACCGCAATACCCACCGGGATATACAGGAAGGCGCGATAGATCAGGATGTTCATCAGGCCCATCATCAGGCCATAGCCCAGCAGGTGCAGCATGTTGGCCTGGCGCCAGATGCGCCAAGGGCGCAGAAGCGCCAGCAAGATCAGCGCCGACAGGCCCAGCCGCAAGGCGACCACGCCCTCGGGCCCAACCAGTGGAAACAGGGTCTTGGCCAAGGCCGCCCCGGTCTGCACCGATACCAGCGCCACGATGGCAGCACCGACCGGGGCGAAGGTTCCAGCATTTTTTGCGTCCACGCGTGGCTCCAGCAACATTCGTGGCGCCATTTTAGTGCTCGGCCTGCGAAGCAATTGCTGTGAAAATAGGCCCCTGATGAGTGAACTGCTTTCTTTGGAACCCGAACATGAGTGACTGCACCAACCGTCCGCTGGACAGCTTCGATCACGCGATCCTGCGTTTGCTGCAGCAAGACAACAAGACTTCGCAGCGCGCTATTGCCGAGGATATCGGCCTGTCCACGCCCGCCGTGCAGCGGCGGGTTGCGCAGATGGAGGCCAGTGGGGTGATTGCAGCCAACACCTCGGTGATTGCCCCGGAAAGTGTTGGCCAGATGATTACCGCCATCGTCGAGTCGCGCCTGCGCGACGACCGTTCGCTGGTAATGGACCGGGCCAAGCGCTATTTCGCCAATGTGGCGGAAATACAGCAGTGCTACTTCGTCAACGGCGGCGTGTCATTCATCATCGTCATGCTGGCGCGTGACGTGGCGCATTTCGAAAAGCTGGTGCGGCTGCACTTTGCCGACAACGAAGACATCCTGACCTACCGCACGCTGATTGTGCTGGACAAGGTCAAGGTGGGCCTGGGTGTTCCAGTCTAGCGGCTTGTTGTCCAGGCACGACCCCGCCCAGCACCATCTGGGTGACTGTCCTGGTAGCCAGGTCGTAGTCCGACTTGTCAGGTGCGGGTAGGCCCCTGACCTGCGCCATCTGCCAGGCCAGGTTGCTGTAGGTGCGGGTTGCCGACCAGATGAAGATCATCAGGTGCTCAGGGTCACAGGGCGCCAGCCGGCCAAGCTCGATCCAGTTGCGCAGCCAGGCCACGTTGCGCCGGGCCTCTTCCTGCAACATGTGCTTGCCCGCCTCGGGCAGGCGTTTCCCCCCTGACAGCAACTCCTGGCTGAACACGGTGGCAGCGAACGGGTGTTCGCGAATGATGCGGATGCGCGCCTTGATATAGGCCCGCAGGCCAAGCACCGGGTCGTCGCTGTGGCGCAGCGCTGCCGAGGCCTTCAGCAACGGCTCGAGAAAGCTCATCAGCACCTGGACGTAAAGGTTTTCCTTGCTCTGGAAGTAGTAATAGAGATTGGCCTTGGGCAAACCGGCGCGTTCGGCAATGTCGTGCGAATGGGTGGCGGTGAAACCGCCCACGGAAAACGCTTCGCTGGCAGCCCTCAGTATCAGCTTGAGGTTCTTGCGTCGTATGCCGGGGTTGCCAAGCGACTGATCAAGCGCGCCGTGTTGGGCGGCACCTTGGTCGTTGGCAGGGTTCGGTGTATCGGTTTGAGCGTACATCAAGGCGTCATCTGGGCTTTCGGGTTTCGGTGTATAAAAAAGTATATAGCGAGTGTCATGTTTTTAGCGAGGCGTTGCAAGGCAGCGCTGTGCACGAGGTGTAAGTGCATCGGCAATGGCGGAAATGTGGCGAGGGAGGCGGCAGGGGCCTCGATGAAGCCCCACCAGCCTGATCACGCAGGTAACAGCAGCCGCAGCAGGCCGGTGATGACAATTGCAAACAGCACCACCGGCAGGATGGAGTAACGGGTCGCGGCGTATACGGTCAGGCCCAGCGCAATCAGGTCGGCCGGCTGCCCGGTCACGAACTTGGGTGCGATCACTGCAATCAGCACGCAGCCGGGCGCGGCGTTCAGCACCTGGGTCAGCTGCGGCCCCAGGGTGCGCTTGCGCAGCAGGACAAAGCCCAGCGCACGGGTCAGGTAGGTGACAACGGCCATACCGATGATGGTGGTCAGCGTCGCGACGTCGATCATGGCTTGGCCCACAGGTAGGCGGTTACCAGGCCGGCCACGGTGCCTGCAAGCACGTACCAGCCGCCGGGGATCAGCAGGTAGAACAGCGCTGCGGTGAACAGACTGAACAACCACGGCAAGGCGGCATGCACACCTTTCCACATGCCCTTGAGCAGCACCAGGAAGACGGCGGCGAAGGCCATGTCGAAGCCATAGCTGCGCAGGTCGCCGAGCAGCGGCCCGGCTTGCGCGCCGAGGCTGGTGAAGGTGACCCACGTGGCCCAAAGGCACAATGACACACCCATGAAATAGCGCAGGCTGAAGCCACCGCGCTGGCGTGCATCGGCCAGGCCCATGGCCCAGCTCTCGTCGCACATGAAGAACAGCGCCCCCAGTGCCTTGGGTAGTGGCAGGTGATGCAGGTACGGCGCCAGGGTGGCGCCCATCAGCAGGTGGCGACTGTTGACCAGCAGGGTCATGGCGACAATCACCAGGATCGCCGGCGGTGAGGTCCATAGTTCGATGGCGGCGAACTCCGATCCACCACCGAAGTTGAGCCCGGTCATCAGCGCCACCGCGCCAGCTGAAAGCTGGTGTTGGGACGCCTGCGCGCCGAGTACCAGGGCGAAGGGGATGAAACCCAGCAGCACCGGCAAGGCGGCAATGGCGCCACGGCGCAATTCGCTTGGCGGTGTTGTGGCGGGGGGATCGCTCAGTACAGGTTCAAGGGTATTCATGGTTTCCTCCGGTGAAGGAAAATTATTCCAATGAATCGCTGGAATTGGCTTGCGTAGTTGCAGTGGGGTAGCGAGGATTTGGCATCTACTGCTTGTAATCCCAAAAAGGATGTAAACCAATGCCAATCAAGCTCGATGCCATCGATCGCCGTATCCTGCGGGCACTGCAGCGTGACGGCCGGTTGCAGAACCAGGAGTTGGCCAGGCAGGTGGGGTTGTCTGCCTCGCCGTGCCTGCGTCGGGTGCGGTTATTGGAGGAGGCGGGGGTGATCGAGCGCTACGTGGCATTGCTCGACCCGGCGAAGGTAGCGCTGGGGCTGACCCTGTTCGTGCGGGTGTGGCTCAAGCGTCAGGATCAAGATACGACGGATGAGTTCGTCGAGGCTGTGCGCCTGTTGCCAGAGGTGGTGGAGTGCCATGTGATGGCGGGCGATTGTGATTTGATGCTGCGGGTGGTAGCGGCGGACCTGGAGGCCTATCGCCGCTTCCAGGTGAAGCACCTGACCAGTTTGAGCGTGGTGCAAAACGTGAAGACCGAAGTGCCGATGGAGAAGATCAAACTGACCACCGAACTGCCGGTTTAACCACGGCATGCCCCCAGCGTTATGAACGGGATTGTTCAAAAGTCTCAAAGCTTGCGCAATCCCTGTGGGAGCGGGCGAGCCCGCGAAGAATGCAACGCAGTGCATGGCACCGGCTTTGCCGGTGTTCGCGGGCTAGCCCGCTCCCACAGAGTTCCGGTTAAATCAGTAAGTTATGTGCAGTTCCATGAGCGCGGCCTGGTGTCGCGATGGGCAAATTCATAACGGATTGTGATCCCAGGCATCATGACAATATATTTATCCTTATCAATGCCAGGCCCTAGCATCTGAACCCCGCCAACGCCCATCACCATGAGGTCTTGATGAACAGTTCGCTCTTCGTATCCCAACGCACCGCCGCCTTGTTGTTGCAGCATTGGCGCAGTGGTGAACTGCTGACGGAACTGCCCGCCAGCCTAAAGCCCGAGACCTTGAAGCAAGGCTACGACAGCCAGGACCAGCTGTTTGCTGCCGCGGCGGGCCAGCGTTGCGGGTGGAAGCTTGGCGTCGGCAGCCCGGCTGGCATGCGCGCGGCCAATCTGTCCCGGCCCCTGGTCGGCCAGCTGGAAGAAAAGCGCTGCCACGCAGACGGCGTGCATATCCAGCTACCGGCTGTGACGCCAGTGACCATCGAATGCGAAGTTGCCTTCGTTCTGGACCGTGATATCCCCCCGCAAGCCGGGCGCGCGCCGGTCAGTGAAGATATCCGCGCCACTTGCGTCACCTTCGAAGTGGTGCGCTCGCGTTTCGTCGACCGCAAGGCTGTTGGCTGGCCGAGCTTTGTCGCCGACAACGTCGGCTTCGAGGCACTGGTAATCAGCGATAGCCTGGGCGCAGGCATCGATGTGGCGCTACTGGCCGACCTGGCAGAAACCACCGAGGTGTATGTAGACGGCGAATTACGGGCGGGTGGTTTGTCCGGTGATGCAGCGACCGACCCGCTGGTGTCGCTGGCCCACCTGTATGCGCACGCCGCCGAGCGCGGGCAGACCCTGAAAGCGGGTGACGTGGTAACCACGGGCGCCATGTGCCAGCCGTTCGACCTGAGCCAGACAGGGCATCAGGTCAGTGCCAGGTTCATTGGCCGGACGCTGTCGTTCACGCTGTAACGATCGACCACTGTTCGAACGCTGTCTGCATTCTCTGCCGTGTTTGCGCGTCGGCGGGGATCAAGTGTTCGATGCGCAGTGACTGCACGGTTATGTCCTGCGGCATGCCGAAGGTGGTAAATGTGGACAGGAAGCTCAGTTCGCCATAGGGCGTTCGCACACGAGTCAGCAGCACGGGGGTGGCCGCTGCAGCATCAAGTCGGCTGCCCGGGGCCGGCAAGCCTCGCAGGCGCTCTGCCAGCGTCGGGTTGCCGGCGGCCTCCCTGCACGCACGTTGCCAGGCAGCGGCGCGGATTTCTGGCGCGTTGGCCAGGTGGTCACCCAGCCCACCGGGGCACAGCAGTGTCTGTAGCAGATTGAGGTCGGTCGCGGGCTGTGCGGTAACGCCGGCCATCGCCAGCAGCAGCCCGGTGCCGGTATTGGCGGCGATTACATCCCAGTTGCTGTCGATGACGATCGCCGGTGCGGGGTTGTTCACCTGCAGGATGTGTTCGATCGCAGTATTGACCAATGCCAGTTCCGGCGCATCGAGCGGTGAGGCAGCGTAGCGGGGTGCGTAGCCGGCGGCGACGAATACTTCGTTGCAGTGCTCCAGCGGCGCACCAAGCGCCGACAACAGGGCATGCAAAGTGCTCGGGCTGGCCCTGGCGCGCCCGGTTTCCACACAGCTCAGATGACGCTGCGACAGCCCGGCCAGCAACGCCAGGTCCAGCTGGCTGAGGTTGGCCTGCCGGCGCAGATGACGCAGATGCTGGCCAGCCGCAGTGTGCGGGGCAGGGGTATGTCGATGGAACAGATGCTCGTTCATGCGTTGCCCTTATCGTCCTTGAGTGCAATGTCCATGACCTCACGGGTCATTGAGCGCAGGCAACCCTATCACTACTGTGCCGGCAAACCCTACCAAGGAGCGTGACATGGGCTTGCGTATCTGCGCACTGGCGTTGCTGGTGCTGTTTTCGCTGTATACCGGCTGGACGATGCTGATTGCCGAGCAATCGCTGCTGGCGTTCGGCTTGGCGCTGCTGTCGCGGCCGGATACCGCCCAGGTGGTGATTGACCTGTACCTGATGGCAGGGCTGGCGTGCTGCTGGATGGTGCGGGACAACCGCCTGCGGGGCAGCGCCGCAGTCTCGGTGTTGCCATACCTGCTGCTGACCGCGGTATTCGTTTCGCTGGGGCCGTTGGCGTACCTGGTGACCAGAGGCGTTGCCGAGGGGCGACAGCCATTGTGAATGCTGTTCTACGGCGTCGGGGTTATCTACCTGGTTTTTCGCGCCCTCAGTGCAGCGAAGCTTTGCACCTGACCCAAAATATTGCATGAGTCATCTTGATGCTTTCACATAGCAGTACTAATACTTAAGCACTGCCGAAGAGGGATGATCATGCAGACGCGCTTCGTTGTGGTGCCCGCAGTGCCAATCCAGAAAGAGGTTTACCCACGGCGGCTCGGTTTCCCCGCCGCATTGGGGGAGGGCTATGATCTTTACGACACTCAGGAAAAGCTGCGTCTGAGCCTGAATTTTTCTACCCGTGCCCAAGCCGAATTCGAATGTGCTAGTCGCAACCGCTGCGGTGATGCCGGTGATGCCGATTTTGTCGGAATTGGTTGATTGGTTTCGAACACGCAGGCGAAGCCTGGTCGCGGCGTTGGCAGGCTCCGTATGGGTGGCATGGTGTTCACTCCTGCGGGGCTGCCTGAGCGGTTGAAACCTGCACACCGATGAAGTGCCGGATAATGGATGAGCGGCCGTCATTCAATCGACACATTGTCGCGTTAGCGTTGAGACAGGAGCCGTTCCAGGGCTCCGGCCCAGCCAGTCGAACCGGGATGACGCATGAAGGCAATGGACAGCGCTACAGCCAGGCGCAAAGGCATCAAGCTGCGGGCCACGGTGATCTACCGCAAGGACGGCCAGGTACTGTTCGTGCGCAAGCGCAACGCCAAGTGGAACCTGCCCGGTGGCCGGGTCGAGCCCGACGAGACCCCGCTGCAGGCTGCGCGGCGCGAGATGGCCGAAGAAACCGGCCTGGCCTTCGACGAACTGCGCTTTGTCAGCGAGTATCGGGAAGACCGTGTCATTCACTACCTGTTCGAAGCCCGCAAGGCTGCGGACAAGCCACGGCCGTTGAACGAGATAGACGCCTGCCGCTGGATCAAGCCGCGGCAGGTGGCCAAGCGCCGGGTCAGGCGGCCGATCAAGACCTTGCTCAGGCGTTGTGCGTAGTCGCAGGATTGTGCGAGCCCCTGTAGGAGCGGCCTTGTGTCGCGATGGGGCGCAAAGCGCCCCCAGGATTTCAGCTTCGCCGCAGATATCGCCGGGGCCGCAGTGCGGCCCGATCGCGACACAAGGCCGCTCCTACAGGCCTGCGTGATGCCTCTGATCAATAAACCTGCGGCACAATGATGTCCATCGGTGTCGGGTTGCGGATGTAGTCTTCCTTTCTGAGCCGCTGTGGCAGCTCGATCGTCGGCACTTGCACTTCTTCATAGGGCATTTGCCCCAGCAGGTGATGGATGCAGTTGAGACGGGCCTTCTTCTTGTCGTCGGCCTGCACCACCCACCAGGGCGCTTCGGCAATGTGGGTGCGCTCAAGCATGATTTCCTTGGCCTTGGTGTAGGCCTCCCAGCGCCGGCGGGACTCCAGGTCCATGGGGCTGAGTTTCCATTGCTTGAGCGGGTCGTGGATACGGCTGAGAAAGCGCAGGTGCTGCTCCTGGTCGGAAATGGAGAACCAGTACTTGATCAGCTGGATCCCCGAGCGGGCCAGCATGCGTTCGAACTCCGGCACGGTGCGGAAGAATTCTTCGTACTGGTCGTCATTGCAAAAGCCCATGACCTTTTCCACGCCGGCACGGTTGTACCAGCTACGGTCGAACAGCACGATTTCGCCGGCTGCCGGCAAATGTGAAACATAACGCTGGAAGTACCACTGGGTGCGCTCGCGGTCGTTCGGGGCGGGCAGGGCGGCCACCCGGCAGACCCGTGGGTTGAGGCGCTGGGTAATGCGCTTGATGACGCCGCCCTTGCCGGCAGCGTCGCGGCCTTCGAACAGAATCACCACTTTGTGGCCGGTCTTGACCACCCAGCTTTGCAGCTTCACCAGTTCGCCCTGCAGGTGGAACAGCTCGCGAAAGTACGTCCTGCGCGCTGCTTTTTCGCTGCCGTCCTCGACATGTTCATCGAACAGCGCATTCAGGTCATGGCCGTCTTCGGCCAGTTCCAGTTCAAGCTCTTCATCGCTGTGATCAAGCAGCTCGCGGTGAATGCGCCGCATCAGGTTGTGCTCGGTCGGGGACATGGCAAGCGCTCGTGCGGGGGAGGGATGGCAAAGTGATAATCGCCTTCGGTTACCAAGGCATGACATCAACCTGCCGTCATGGCACAGGCAAAAAGCTCTACCTCGCGGCCCGCCACTCAACCGTCACAAAGCTGTAACACAGCTGATGCAAAGTGTGCCGGCCATCACACGGAGCACATTTTGATGAAACGCCTGATGAAGTCCGCTGCACTCGCTGTTGCCGTATCCCTCTGCGCTACTTCGGCTGCCTTTGCTTCCGAAAACGTTCGCCTGACCGGTTCCGGCGCCAGCTTCCCTGCACCGATCTACCTCACCTGGTTCAAAGACTTCAGCAAGAACACCGCTGGCGTCACCGTTGACTACCAGTCCAAGGGGAGCGGGGCGGGTGTACAGGACTTCCTGAACAAGACCGTCGACTTCGCCGCCAGTGACTCGGCCATGAGCGAAGCAGACATTGCCAAGGTTGGCGAAGGCGTACAGCTGCTGCCAATGACCGCCGGTGAAATCGTGCTGGCCTACAACCTGCCGGGTAACCCTAAAGGCCTGAAGCTGCCGCGCGATGTGTACTCCAACATCTTCCTCGGCAAGATCACCCAGTGGAACGACCCGCAAATCGTTGCGGCCAACCCTGAGCTGAAACTGCCTGCCACCCCGATCACCGTGGTCGTACGTGCCGACTCCAGCGGCACCACCGCCGTTTTCACCAAGCACCTGTCGGCCATCAACGCTGACTTCAAGCAAGGCTTGGGTGAAGGCAACACCGTCAACTGGCCGGCCACCGACAAGTTCATCAAGTCGCCGAAAAACGATGGCGTAACCGCTACCGTCCGCCAGACCCCAGGCGCCATCGGCTACATCGAGTACGGCTTCGCCAAACTGGCCAAGGTCGACTTCGCCGTGCTGCAGAACAAGGCTGGCCAATATGTCGTGCCAAACGCCGAGAGCGGTGCCGAAGCACTGGCTGCGGTGAACATGCCGGAAAACCTGGTGGCCTGGCTGCCGGACCCGGACGGTGCCAAGTCCTACCCGATCACTTCCTATACCTGGATGATCTTCCGCAAGGACAACGGCAACCCGGCCAAGGCCAAAGCCATGCGTGAAATGGTCGAGTACAGCCTGACCAAAGGCCAGACCATCGCCGACTCGATGGGCTACATCCCGTTGCCTGCGTCGGTTGTCGACCAGGTGCGTAAAGCGTCGGCCAACATCCAGTAATACCCAGGCGCCCCCGGCATCGGCATGAAGCCCTGCCGGGGGTGTTTGTCCCTTGTCCCGGAACTCGCTCATGAACACACCCTTTGCCATACCGGATAACCCCGACTCCGCGTGCCAGCCACCGTCTGCGAAAGACTTCCTGGTTGACCGTACCTTCCGTGCGCTTGCACGCATTGGTGTGGTGCTGGTACTGGCGCTGGTCGTCGCGCTGGTCTACGAAGTGGGCCGCAAGGCACTGCCAGGCATTGAAAAACACGGTTTTGACGTGCTGTTCGGCAGCGTCTGGGACGTTAACCAAGGCAAGTACGGTATTCTGCCAGCGATCTGGGGCACGCTTTACAGCGCCCTTATCGCACTGTTGATCGCCGGTTTCTTCGGCGTCAGCATGGCCATTTTCCTTACCCAGGATTTCCTGCCGGCACGGCTGGCTGCCGTGTTTCGCACCATTGTCGAACTGCTCGCCGCCATCCCCAGCGTGGTGTATGGCCTGTGGGGCATCTAC
Source organism: Pseudomonas sp. NPDC089547 (assembly GCF_050280665.1). Taxonomy (NCBI): domain Bacteria; kingdom Pseudomonadati; phylum Pseudomonadota; class Gammaproteobacteria; order Pseudomonadales; family Pseudomonadaceae; genus Pseudomonas; species Pseudomonas sp. NPDC089547. Next base: position 123,006 of record NZ_JBNNVS010000014.1, read on the forward strand.
GTGGTCATCCCGGCCATCCGCCCGCTGACCACCTGGTTGAACAGCGAACTGGGCTGGATCCCGTTTTTCGGCACCTCCCTGAGTGGCCCGGGCCTGCTGCCTGCGGCGCTGGTGCTGGCGATCATGATCCTGCCGACCATTGCCGCCGTTTCCCAGGACGCGCTCACCAGCGTGCCGATGAAAACCAAGCAGGCTGCCTACGGCATGGGCACCACGCACTGGGAGGCCATCCTGAAAGTGATGGTGCCATCCGCTGCCACCGGCATCTTCGGTTCGCTGGTGCTGGGCCTGGGCCGCGCACTGGGTGAAACCATGGCGCTGGCGATGCTGGTCGGTAACGCGAACACCATTTCCCTTTCTCTATTCGCCCCGGCCAATACCCTGGCGGCGTTGCTGGCGCTGAACTTCCCGGAGGCCGGCCCGAACGAGGTCGAAGTGCTGATGTACGCGGCACTGGTGCTGATGTTCATCACCCTGCTGGTGAACGTACTCGGCTCGATGATCATGCTCTACGCCCAACGGGGTAACAAATAATGACTGACCTCAGCACCCCGACAACCGCTTTGCCCAGCCTGCAGCGCAAGCTGGAAGGCCGTGCCCTGCGCAGCCTGATCCTGACCACCGTGGCCTGGGTGGCCGCACTGGTGGCCAGTGTGCCGCTGATTTCCGTGCTGTACATGCTGGTTACCCGCGGTGGCGCACGCCTTAACCTGGAAGTGTTCACCGAGCTGCCGCCTACCGGCTTCGAGATGGGCGGCGGTTTCGGCAACGCCATGGCCGGTACCTTCGTCATGGTCGGTATCGCGGCAGCCATCGCGGTACCGGTCGGTATCCTGGCAGCGGTGTTCCTGGCCGAACTCGGCCCGGACAGCAAGCTGGCCAACGCCGCACGCTTTGCCGCCAAGATGCTCACGGGCCTGCCGTCGATCCTGGCCGGTGTATTTGCCTACGCCCTGGTGGTGATGACCACCGGTACTTACTCGGCGCCAGCCGGTGGCGTGGCCCTGGCGGTACTGATGCTGCCAATCGTGGTGCTGACCGCCGAAGAGTCGATGAAGATGGTGCCCAAGATCATGAAGGATGCCGCCTACGGCATGGGTTGCACCCGTGCGCAGGTGATCTGCAAGATCGTCCTGCCTACTGGCCTGCCCGCCATCCTGACCGGCGTCATGCTGGCCGTGGCCCGCGCCGCTGGCGAAACCGCACCGCTGCTGTTCACCGCGTTGTTCAGCAACTACTGGATCTATCACGACGGCAGCCTGGCCGTCATGAACCCCACGGCCTCGCTTGCCGTACTGATTTACAACTTCTCCGGCATGCCGTTCGACAACCAGCTGGAGCTCGCCTGGGCGGCCTCGCTGGTACTGGTGATGATCGTGCTGGTAATCAACATTCTTAGCCGTGTATTCGGCAAGCCCAAGTATTGAGAAAGGGAGCATCCAAACTTGAACGTATCCACCGCGAAAAAGGCCGCTCCCATGGTCAACGAAGCCCCCATCGTCATGGACTGCAAGCTGGACAAGATCTTCTACGGCAATTTCATGGCCGTACGTGACAGCCATGTCCCTATCCGTAAAAACGAGATCACCGGTTTCATCGGGCCGTCCGGCTGCGGCAAAAGTACCGTGCTGCGTAGCCTCAACCGCATGAACGACCTGGTCAAAGGCTTCCGCTTTGAAGGGCATGTGCACTTCCTGGGCCAGGATGTCTACGGCAAGGGCGTCGACCCGGTAGTGGTGCGCCGCTATATCGGCATGGTGTTCCAGCAGCCCAACCCGTTCTCGATGAGCATCTTCGACAACGTCGCCTTCGGCCTGCGCCTGAACCGCTACAAGGGCGACCTGGGTGACCGCGTGAAGCACGCCTTGCAGGGCGCCGCCCTGTGGGACGAAGTGAAGGACAAGCTCAAGGTCAGCGGCCTGTCGCTGTCCGGCGGCCAGCAGCAGCGCCTGTGCATCGCACGCGCCATTGCCACCGAACCGGAAGTGCTGTTGCTGGACGAGCCGTGCTCGGCACTCGACCCCATCGCCACCCGCCGCGTGGAAGAGCTGATGGTCGAGCTGAAGAAGGACTACACCATCGCCCTGGTGACCCACAACATGCAACAGGCGATTCGTGTGGCTGACACCACGGCGTTCTTCTCGGTGGATATTTCCCAGGGCACTCGCACTGGCTACCTGGTGGAAATGGGCCCTACGGCGCAGATCTTCCAGAACCCGCGCGAACAACTGACCAGTGACTACATCAGCGGCAAGTTCAGCTGAGTCACGCACAGCCAAGGTGGCCGGGTGTTGCAACCAGGGAGGTTGCAGCACCCGGCCGCGTTACCTTCCGTTAAAGTGTTACCCGGGATTTCCAATGCAAGCGATGCGTCGTCTTGATCTGTCAGCGGTAGAGCGCGCACTGCGCGAGGTGCAGGGGCGCTTTGCCGAACTCAGCCAGCATTTCACTGAAGCGCGGGACCCGTTTACCGACGAGGTGCTGCTGAATGTGCTTGAAGGCTATGCCCTGATTGACGACTATGTCGCTCGCGGTATCGACCTGTTCGACCTGCAACAGCTGAACCTGATGCTGGAAATCAATGCCACCGTGCTGTGCGGTAGCGACCCGGCCCGCCGCCTGGAATTCGCCCCGCACCTGGCAGCAACCGAGGCGCACTTTTTCAACAACGTCGAAGGTGGCATCAAGGATTTGTACAACTGGTACTGCTCGTACCGCAGCGATTCCATCTGGAAGCGGGCAGCCGGTGTGTATGTACGAATCCTCAGCAAGCCGCAGCTGTTCATCGAAGGCAACAACCGCACAGGGTCGCTCATTGTCAGCTACTTGCTGATGCGTGCCGGGCTGCCGCCATTCGTGCTGTCGCTGGATAACGCCGAGGGTTACTTCAACCCGTCCTCGGTCATACGCAACTCCGCCAAACACGGTGTCAAGGCTTTGTACGAACTACCCAAGATCAAGAAAAAGTACGCCGCTTTCCTTGAAGCGAAGGCGCCTGAGCCCGGCAAGTTCTTTTTGCGCGGCACGCACGTGCCTGCCTGTGAGGGGAGCCGCTGATGCAACAAGTCTCCATGTTGGAACGCGGGCGGCAGGCCATCGAGCGCAAGCTCAAGCGCGGCCAGGTACGTATTTCGTTCGATATCGACGACACGCTGGCCTGCCAGCCCGAACACGCTGCCGCCGAGGACAGCAAGTTGCCGGGCTTCGTCCACCGCTGGCTGGGCGAGCCACTGCGCAGTGGCACCCGCGAACTGATCCGTGACCTGCGCCGCCAGGGTTGCAGCATCTGGATCTATACCTCTTCCGGGCGCACCCCGGCCTACATTCGCCGCTGGCTGATGCTTTATGGCATTCATGTTGACGGTGTGGTCAACAGTGACCGGCACCAGCACATCCTCGCCCAGAATGGGCTGGAGAATTCGCCGTCCAAGCTGCCATCGGCGTTCGATATCGATTTGCATGTGGACGATTCCGAAGGCGTGCGCCTGGAAGGCGTCGACCACGGTTTCCGCGTGGTGGTGGTGTGCCCGAAGGATGAAAACTGGGCGCAGAAGGTGAAGGCTGCGGCGGTCGATGTGCAGGCGCGGCTGGCCTGGCAGCAACCGCATCGGTATGAAATGCCCGCGTGCCAGCGTTCGCAGGCACTGGCTTCCTAGAACGTTTGCAGGTGCTGCGACGCGTTACTTGTAGGAGCGGCCTTGTGTCGCGAAAGGGCTGCGCAGCAGCCCCAACAATATTTGCATCACCGCTGAAATCCTGGGGCTGCTGCGCAGCCCTTTCGCGACACAAGGCC
>NZ_JBNNVS010000015.1:0-126284 GCF_050280665.1 Pseudomonas sp. NPDC089547
CGAGGATGATGTCGTCGATTTCCAGGCCACAGCGGCGTACGCACTTCTCGATGTTCTGCGCAGCATTCACGGCACAAGTGACCACATGCACCTTGGCTTCCAGGCGCACGCCCGACATGCCCAGTGGCTCGCGCACGCCTTCCTGGTTGTCGATCACGTAATCCTGCGGCAGGGTGTGCAGCACGCGCTGGTCGGCCGGAATCGCCACGGCCTGGGCGGCGTCGAGCACGCGCTCCAGGTCGGCCAGGCTGACCTCGCGGTCGCGGATGGCGACGATGCCGTGAGAGTTCAGGCTGCGGATGTGGTTGCCGGCCACGCCAACGAACGCCGAGTGGATACGGCAGCCGGCCATCAGCTGCGCTTCTTCCACGGCGCGCTGGATCGACTGCACGGTGGACTCGATGTTCACCACCACGCCTTTCTTCAGGCCGCGGGACGGATGGGTGCCGATCCCGACGATTTCCAGGGTGCCGTCTTCGCCCACTTCGCCCACCAGCGCCACCACCTTGGAGGTGCCAATGTCCAGCCCGACGATCATTTTGCCGCTATGCGCGTTTGCCATGGTCCTGCCTCTCTCTAATTCTTCGCAACGGCGGGTTGGGCCGTCGTCGGTGCAATCGGTTCCCGCCAGCCAACGGCAAGTCCGTTGGAATAACGCAGATCAATGCGGGCGATAGTGGTGATCTGGTCTTTGAGTGTCTTGTCGTAAATGGCGATGAAACGGCGCATCTTCTCCACCAGATGGTCGCGCCCCAGCAGCAGCTCGATGCCCGGCCCGGCGCTGCTCGCACCGGTGGTCAGGAACCAGCTGCCTCGCTCGCGCAGCTCCAGGCGAGCGATGGAAAAGCCCATGGGGCGCAGCATCTGGCTCAATACCTGATACTGCTGCATGACTTGTTGCTGGGCACGCTGCGGCCCGGCCAGCTGCGGCAGGTGCTCGTAGTTGGCCAGCTCGCGCGGAGTGAAAGCCTGGCCCTGGTTGTTGAGCAAGGCTTCGTCACCCCAGCGTGCCACCGGCAGTTGCTCCTCAAGGCGGATCACCACCTCGTCGGGCCACACCCGGCGCACTTCGGCGTGGGCAATCCACGGCATCTGCTCAAGCTCGGCGCGCATCGCCGGCAGGTCGACGCTGAAGAAGCTCGCCGCCACGTAGGGCGCTATACGTTGCTGCACCGACTGCTGGCTGATGTAGCTGAGGTCGCCCTGCACATCGATCTTGGTGATCGGCCGGTCTGCATACGGCATCAGGCGAATGGCGCCCTCATAAGCACCAAAGCCTGCCGCCACCAGCAGCACCGGCCACAGCAGGCGCTTGAGGCCACCCAGGCTTGGCCGCGGCAGGCGCGCCGATACGGGCTCGTCGGCCACCAGCCGGCTGGCACCACGTGGCACCGGCTTGCTGCGGCCGGTAACGGGTTGCTGCTGACGTATCATCGCGCCTTGCATGGTGGTTAACCTCGCGTCGCCACGCTTTCAGCCAGGATCGCCAGCACCAGTTGCTGGAAGTCCAGGCCTGCCGCGCGGGCCGCCATGGGCACCAGGCTATGATCAGTCATGCCCGGTGCGGTGTTGACTTCGAGCAGCCAGAACCGGCCCTGCTCGTCCTGCATCACGTCCAACCGCCCCCAGCCTTCGATGCCGATGGCATCACAGGCGCGCGCGGTCAGGTCGATCAGTTCCTGTTCCTTGACGCTATCCAGGCCGCACGGGATGCGGTACTGGGTATCGTTGGCGATGTACTTGGCGTCGTAGTCGTAGAACACGTGCGGCGTACCCAGGGCGATCGGCGGCAGCACCTGGCCGCGCAGTACCGCGATGGTGAACTCCGGGCCGTGGATCCACTGCTCCACCAGTACCTGGGAATCGTATTGAGCGGCGTCCTGCCAGGCGGCGACCAGTTCCTGGGCGCTGTTCACCTTGGCCATGCCGATGCTAGAGCCTTCATGGGCGGGTTTGACGATAAGCGGGAAGCCCAGTTCCGTACTGGCTTGCAAACAATCGCTTTCGCTCGCCAACACGGCGTGGCGCGGGGTCGGAATACCCAGGCTCTGCCACACCTGCTTGGTGCGCAGCTTGTCCATGGCCAGCGCCGAGGCAAGGATGCCACTGCCGGTGTAGGGAATGCCCAGGCACTCCAGCAGGCCTTGCATGCTGCCGTCTTCACCGCCACGGCCGTGGAGGATGATGAAGGCGCGGTCGATCTTCTCGCTCTGCAGGCGGTCGAGCAGGTCGTCACCGACGTCGATGGCAACCACGTCGACGCCGGCCGTGGTCAGCGCGTCGATTACCGCTGCGCCGGACTTCAGCGACACTTCACGCTCGGCGCTCTTGCCGCCGTACAGCACGGCTACGCGGCCGAACGCTTTTACGTCCAGGGTGGAGTGCAGCTTGTCGTAGGCGCTGGTCATTTCGACTTCTCCTGCTTGGCGCCAGCGAACAGCGGGCTTTTCATCAACTGCGGGGCCAGCCCGCCAACATCACCGGCACCCTGGCAGATCAGGATGTCGCCCGGGCGCAGCAGCGGCTTGACCAACGGCGCCAGCTCGGCACCACGTTCGATGTAGATCGGGTCCAGCTTGCCGCGCTGGCGGATGCTGTGGCACAGCTGGCGGCTGTCGGCACCCGGGATCGGCTCTTCGCCGGCCGGGTACACTTCCATCAGCAGCAGCACGTTGGCATCGCCCAGCACCTGGACGAAATCGTCGTACAAGTCACGGGTACGGCTGTAACGGTGCGGCTGGTAGACGATCACCAGGCGGCGGCTTGGCCAGCCTCCGCGCACGGCCTTGATCACCGCAGCCACTTCGGTCGGGTGGTGGCCGTAGTCGTCGACCAGCATCACGCTGCCGCCTTCGACTGGCAGTTCGCCGTACACCTGGAAGCGTCGGCCGACACCCTGGAAGCCGGAAAGGCCCTGGATGATGGCCTCGTCGGTAATGCCTTCGTCAGTGGCGATGGCGATGGTGGCCAGGGCGTTGAGCACGTTGTGGTTGCCGGGCATGTTCACCGACACCTCAAGCGGCTCGCGGTCACGGCGCAGCACGGTGAAGTGGGTCTGCATGCCCTGCTGGCGCACGTTGATGGCGCGGATGTCGGCCTCTTCGCTGAAGCCATAGGTCACGGTCGGGCGCTTCACCTGTGGCAGGATTTCGCGTACCACCGGGTCGTCCAGGCACATCACGGCCAGGCCATAGAACGGCAGGTTGTGCAGGAACTCGACGAAGGTTTTCTTCAGCTTGTTGAAGTCACCTTCGTAGGTCGCCATGTGGTCGGCGTCGATATTGGTGACCACGGCCACCATCGGCTGCAAATGCAGGAAGCTGGCGTCGCTCTCGTCGGCTTCGGCGATCAGGTAGCGGCTGGTGCCCAACTGGGCATTGGTGCCGGCAGCGGTCAGCCGGCCACCGATGACGAACGTCGGGTCCAGGCCGCCGGCGGCGAACACCGAGGCCAGCAGGCTGGTGGTGGTGGTCTTGCCGTGGGTACCGGCAACGGCCACACCATGGCGGTAGCGCATCAGTTCGGCGAGCATCTCGGCACGCGGCACCACCGGAATGCGCCGCTCGAGGGCGGTGGCCACTTCCGGGTTGGCCGGGTTGATGGCGCTGGACACTACCAGCACATCGGCGGTGGCGGCGTTCTCGGCGCGGTGGCCGACGAAGATTTCGGCACCGAACGATTCGAGGCGCTCGGTAACTGGCGAGGCCTTAAGGTCCGAGCCGGACACTTCATAGCCCAGGTTCAGCAACACTTCGGCGATACCGCACATGCCGACGCCGCCGATACCGACGAAGTGAATGCGGCGGATACGGCCCATCTTCGGCTGGGGCATGGCTTTCTGGCTTTCAACCATGGGCCACCTCCAGGCAGATATCGACCACGGTGCTGGTTGCAGCAGGTTTGGCCAGGCGCCGTGCGGTGCCTGCCATGACGTTGAGTTTCTCGGGTTGCATCAGCACCTCGTTCAGGCGTTCAGCGAGCTGCGCTGCGCCAGTTGTCGCTTGTGGCATCAGGAAGGCAGCGCCTTCACGGGCCAGATATTGGGCGTTGTGGGTCTGGTGGTCGTCGATGGCGTGGGGCAAAGGCACCAGCATCGAAGGCAGGCCCGCTGCCGCCAGCTCGCTGACGGTCAGGGCACCGGCCCGGCACACCACCATGTCGGCCCAGCCATAGGCTTGGGCCATGTCCTTGATGAAGGGCTCTACCTGAGCCTCGACGCCCGCCTCGTGATAACGCTCGGCGGTAATCGGTGCATGTTGCTTGCCGGCCTGGTGGAATACTTCTGGCCGCAAAGCAGCGGGTACTTCAGACAGGGCCTTAGGCAACAATTTGTTCAATGGTTCCGCACCCAGGCTGCCACCGAGTACCAGCAGGCGTGCACGGCGCTCGGCCAGGGGTGCGCGTTGCGCGTCCATGAACAGCTCCGGGCGCACCGGGTTGCCGGTGGTACGACGTTTGTCGCTGGCCTCGAAGGTGTTGGGGAAAGCTTCGCAGACCCGCGCCGAGAGTGGCATCAACAACCGATTGGCGGTACCGGCCCGGGCGTTCTGCTCGTGGATCACCAACGGCACGCCGCACAGCCGTGCGGCCACGCCGCCGGGGCCGGTCACGTAGCCGCCAAAGCCCAGTACGCAGACCGGCTTGAGCTGGCGAATGATACGCCGCGCCTGCAGCACAGCCTTGACCAGGGTGAACGGTGCCTTGAGCAAAGACAGTTTGCTTTTGCCACGCAGGCCGCTGACCTGGATCAGGTGCAGCGGCAAGCCGGCCTGGGGCACCAGCTCGTTCTCGATACCGCGTGGGGTGCCGAGCCAGTGCACGGTATAACCGCGTGCCTGGAACTCCCGGGCGCATGCCAGGGCCGGGAACACATGGCCCCCGGTGCCGCCTGCCATGATCAGTACGTTCTTGCCGTCAGCGGCCATGACTGGTCTCCTCGGCAAAATCGCTTTCGCTGAATTCGTGTTCCTCGCTGCCAAGGTGCGTGCGGCTTTCCCACTCGATGCGCAGTAACAAGCCCACGCATGCGCAGCAGATCACCAACGAACTGCCGCCGTAGCTGAGGAATGGCAAGGTCAGGCCCTTGGTCGGCAGCAGGCCGACGTTCACCCCGATGTTGATCAGGAACTGGCCGATCCACAGGAACGCCAGGCCAAAGGCCACATAGGCGGCAAAGAACTGCTTGGCCTTCTCGGCCCACAGGCCGATGTACAGGGCACGCACAGTGACGAACACGAACAACGCAATGGTCACCAGCGAGCCGACTACACCCAGCTCTTCTGCCAGTACCGAGAACACGAAGTCGGTATGTGCTTCGGGCAGGTAGAACTGCTTCTGCACGCTATTGCCCAGCCCAACGCCCAGCCATTCGCCCCGACCGAAGGCAATCAGTGCCTGGGTCAACTGATAGCCCGAACCGAACTGGTCAGACCACGGGTCGGTGAAGGTGATCAGCCGCGCCATCCGGTACGGCTGCGCCTGCACCAGAACAAACACCGCCAGCACCGCCAACACCACCATCAGGCTGAAGCGGAACAGCCCCACCCCACCGAGGAACAGCATGGCCGCTGCCGCACCCATCATTACCACGGTGGCGCCGAAGTCCGGCTCCATCAGCAGCAAGGCAGCCATGGGCAGCAGTACGATGAACGGCTTGAAGAAGCCCATCCAGGTTTCGCGCACCTCGGTCTGCCTGCGTACCAGGTAACCGGCCAGGTAGACGACCACGAACACCTTGGCGATTTCCGAAGGCTGGACGTTGAAGAAGCTGAAGCCGATCCAGCGCATGGAGCCGTTCACTTCACGGCCGATACCCGGTACCAGCACCAGCACCAGCAGGCCGAAGGCGCCCAGCAGCATCATGAAACCCATGCGCTGCCAGGTGGCGATTGGCACCAGCATGGTCGCACCACAGGCTACCAGGCCAAGGAACACGTAAACGAGGTGGCGGAACATGTGGTACAGCGGGTTGCCCGACTGCACCGCAGCCACTTCCGAGGACGCCGAGGTGATCATCACCAGGCCCAGGCCCAGCAGCGCCAGGCAGCCGGCCAGCATCGGGAAGTCCAGGTCGATGCCGCGGCCACTGATCAGCGGCGACGGGTAGGGTTTGAAGATGCCGAAGATCATGCAAGCCCCCCCGCTGCCTGGGCGAACAGGCGCCCACGCTCTTCAAAGTTCTTGAACATGTCCAGGCTGGCGCACGCCGGCGACAGCAGCACGGCGTCACCGGCCCGGGCCAGTTCGGCGCACTGTTGCACGGCCTCGTCGAGGGTCTTGACCCGAACAAGCGGCACGTCATCGCCCAGGGCTTCGGCCAGGCGCTCGGCATCGCGACCCAGCAATACCACTGCGCGGCAGAAGCGCTTGACCGGCTCGCGCAGCGCCGTGAATTCGGCACCTTTACCGTCGCCACCGGCGATCAGCACCAGCTTGCCTTCGATATCGGCACCCAGGCCCTCGATGGCAGCCAGGGCAGCGCCGACGTTGGTGGCCTTGGAATCGTCGTACCAGTTCACACCGTTACGCTCACGTACCCACTGGCAGCGGTGGGCCAGGCCACCGAACTCGCGCAGGGCTTCGAGCATGGGCTCGAACGCAAGGCCTGCGGCATGCCCCAGCGCCAAGGCTGCCAATGCGTTGCTCTGGTTGTGGGCACCACGAACCTTCAGCTCGCGCGCCGGCATCAGCGCCTGGAACTCGAATGCCAGGTATTTCTCACCGTCGACTTCACGCAGGCCAAAGGCCTTGAAGTCCGGCTGGTTGAGGCCGAAGGTCCAGCATGGGCGGCCTTCCACCGGCAGCGGCCGGCTGAGAGCGTCCTGGCGGTTGACCACCACCTGCTTGGCGCCGCGGAAAATCCGGTGCTTGGCCAGGTGGTACGCCGGCAGCCCGCTGTAGCGGTCCATGTGGTCTTCGCTGATGTTCAGCACAGTGGCCACTTCAGCATTGAGCTGGTCTGTGGTTTCCAGCTGGAAGCTGGACAGCTCCAGCACGTACAACTCCACGTCATCGGCCAGCAGGTCCAGCGCCGGGGTGCCGAGGTTGCCGCCCACCGCCACGCGCTTGCCTGCCTTGGCGGCCATTTCGCCAACAAGGGTGGTAACGGTGCTCTTGGCGTTGGAACCGCTGATGGCAATGATCGGCGCCTTGGCGTAGCGGGCGAACAGTTCGATATCACCGGACAGTTTCACGCCGCGCGCGGCGGCCTGTTGCAGCGCCGGGGTAGCCAGGGCAAGGCCGGGGCTCACGTACAGTTCGTTGGCGCGGCACAGGAAGTCGACGTCCAGCTCGCCACAGCGCACTTCCACCTGCGGGTAATCACGGCGCAGGGTGTCCAGTTCCGGCGGTTGCTCGCGGGTGTCGGCGACCGCAAAGGCAATGCCCCGGCTCGCCAGGAAGCGAACCAGGGACATGCCGCTCTTGCCGAGGCCGACAACGATGCGGAATTGGTCGGAAGCGATCAGGGACACGCTCATCTACCTCAGTTTCAGGGTTGCAAGGCCGATCAGCACCAGGATCACGGTGATAATCCAGAAGCGGACGATCACCCGTGGCTCTGGCCAGCCCTTGAGTTCAAAGTGGTGGTGGATCGGCGCCATGCGGAACACGCGCTTGCCGGTCAGCTTGAAGGAGGCAACCTGGATTACCACCGACAGGGTTTCCACAACGAAGATGCCGCCCATGATGAACAGGACGATTTCCTGGCGGACGATCACCGCAATGGTGCCCAGTGCGGCACCCAGCGCCAGCGCACCGACGTCACCCATGAACACTTGTGCCGGGTAGGTGTTGAACCACAGGAAGCCCAGGCCGGCGCCGATCAGCGCGCCGCAGAACACGATCAGCTCGCCCGAGCCCGGCACGTAAGGAATCAGCAGGTATTCGGCGAACTTCACGTTACCCGACAGGTAGCAGAAGATGCCCAGGGCGCCGCCGACCATCACCGTTGGCATGATTGCCAGGCCGTCGAGGCCGTCAGTAAGGTTGACCGCGTTGCTGGAGCCGACGATGACGAAGTAGGTCAGTACGACGAAGCCAACGCCCAGCGGGATGGTGACATCCTTGATGAACGGCAGGATCAGCGTGGTCTCGACGCTGGTTGGCGCGGTCTTGTACAGGAACACGGCTGCAGCCAGGCCGAACACCGACTGCCAGAAGTACTTCCAGCGGCTTGGCAGGCCACGGGAGTTCTTTTCGATCACCTTGCGGTAGTCGTCGACCCAGCCGATGGCGCCGAACGCCAGGGTAACGATCAACACCACCCAGACGTAGCGATTGCTCAGGTCCGCCCACAGCAGCGTGCTGATGGCAATGGCTGACAGGATCAGCGCGCCACCCATGGTCGGGGTACCGGACTTGGACAGGTGCGATTGCGGGCCGTCGTTACGCACGGCCTGGCCGATCTGGCGAATTTGCAGGGTACGGATCATCCACGGCCCCAGCCACAGCGCCAGCGACAACGCGGTCAGTACACCAAGAATCCCGCGCAGGGACAGGTACTGGAAGACTGCGAAGCCTTTATGGAACTGTTGCAGATACTCGGCCAACAGCAGCAGCATTAATGTTTCTCCCCGCTGGCACCGCACAATGCCGCCACGACGTTTTCCATCGCAGCGCTGCGCGAGCCCTTGATCAAGATTGTGGTGTCGCTGGCACTTTCGGCGCTAACCGCGTCGATCAGCTCAGCTTGAGTAGCGAAATGACGGCCATTGGCGCCGAACGCCTTGACCGCATGTGTCATGTTGGAACCCACTGCGTACAGGGCATCTACCTTGCCACGCGCGTAGTCACCCACCTGACGGTGGCCTTCTTCCGCCCATTGCCCCAGTTCGCCGATATCCCCAAGCACCAGAACGGTGCGCCCGGAAAAGCCGGCGAGTATATCAATGGCCGCACACATGGAGGTGGGATTTGCGTTGTAACTATCGTCGATCACCCGCACACCGTTCGGCGCGATCTGCGCCACGGTACGGCCCTTGACCGGTTGCACGGCAGCCAGGCCCGCGGCGATGCCGCTCAGGCTCAGACCAACGGCATGGGCAGCGGCGGCGGCGGCCAGCGCATTGCTGACGTTGTGCTCACCCAGCACATTGAGTTGCACAGCTACCGTTCCACCGGCGCCATGCAGCTTGAAAGACGGGCAACCACGGGCATCGCGACCGATGTCCGTGGCGTAGAAGTCGGCCTGCGGATTACTGCGGGCAAAACTGATGACGCTGTGTGCACCGGCACGCGCCTTCCAGATGGAGAAAGCCTTGTCGTCCAGGTTAAGGATGGCGATGCCGCCCTCGCCCAGGCCTTCAAGGATTTCGCCCTTGGCTTCAACGATTTTCTCCGGGCCGCCGAACTCGCCAACGTGGGCGGTACCGGCGTTGTTGATGATGACCACCTGAGGTTGGGTCAGGCCAACGGTGTAGCGAATCTCACCTATGCGCGACGCACCCAGCTCGATCACCGCAGCGCTGTGCTCCGGGGCAATCTCCAGCAAGGTCAGCGGCGCACCGAGGTCGTTGTTCAGGTTGCCGCGGGTGGCGTGCACCAGGCCACGGGTACGCAGGATGCTGGCGAGCATTTCCTTGACCGTGGTCTTGCCGCTGGAGCCGGTAATGGCCACAACAGGCTTGTCGAACGCAGCACGGTTCAGTGCGCCGAGCTGGCCGAGCGCTACACGGCAATCCTTGACCAGCAACTGCGGCAGGTCGACACCGACCACTGCGCGTTCGACCAGGGCAGCGACTGCGCCTTTGGCTTTTACATCGGCCAGGTAGTCATGACCATCGAAACGCGGGCCGGCCAGGGCCACGAACAGCTGCCCGGCACCGACGCTGCGGCTGTCGATGCTGACACCGGTGAACGTGGCGTCGCCACCGATTTGTTGACCACTCAGTGCTGTGGTCAGCTGGCTGAGTGACAGCGGCTTAAGCATGTGGAGCCTCCCAGGCTGCAAGTGCCTTCTCGGCTTCGATCAGGTCGGAAAAATCATGGCGCTCGCCATTGATCTCCTGGTAATCCTCATGCCCCTTGCCGGCCAGCACGATCACATCGTTGGCAGCGGCGGTGGCAATCAGGTGCGCAATGGCCTCGCCACGACCGGCAACGAACTCGACGCTGCCAGGCCCGGTGAAACCAGGACGGATGTCGTCAAAGATACGCAGCGGGTCTTCGGTACGCGGGTTGTCATCGGTGACCACCACGCGGTCGGCCAGGCGCTCGGCCACTTCGGCCATCAGTGGGCGCTTGCCGCGGTCACGGTCGCCGCCGCAGCCAAACAGGCACAGCAGCTTGCCGTGGGCGTGCGGGCGCAGGGCTTCGAGCACCTTTTCCAGGGCATCCGGGGTGTGCGCGTAGTCGACCACCACCAGTGGCTTGTCGCCGCCACCCAGGCGCTGCATGCGGCCTACCGGCCCTTGCAGTTGCGGGGTGACCTTGAGGATTTCGTCCAGCGAATAGTCCAGGGCCAACAGCGTAGCTACGGCGGCGAGCATGTTGCTGAGGTTGAAGCGGCCCAGCAACTGGCTGCGCAGGGTGCGCTCACCTTGGCTGGTGACGAGCGTGGCGCGGACGCCATCGTCATCAAACCTGGCCTCAGGGCAGAACAGCGACGCGTCCTGGTTTTCCAGGCTATAGCTGATCAGCCGGGTCTCGATACGATCGGTCATCGGCTTGCGGGCAAAATCGTCAGCCAGACGACGACCGAAGTCATCATCCAGGTTGACCACCTGGCAACGCAGGCTCGGCCAGGCGAACAACTTGGCCTTGGCGGCCTCGTAGGCCTGCATGCTGCCATGGTAATCGAGGTGGTCACGCGACAGGTTGGTCATGACCGCGATGTCGAATTCCAGCGCGGCAACCCGGCCTTGTTCCAGGGCATGGGAGGAAACTTCCATGGCCACGGCCTTGGCGCCACCTTTCTTGAGGTCATTGAGCGTCGACTGCACGGCGATCGGGTCTGGCGTGGTCAACCGGCCGCTCTGCAGTTCGCCAAAAAAGCCTGTACCCAACGTGCCGATCAGGCCGCAGCGCTGGCCGAGCAGGTCCAGTGCCTGCGCCACCAGCTGGGTCACGCTGGTCTTGCCGTTGGTGCCGGTCACGCCCACCAGGTTCAACTGGCGGCTGGGCTCGCCATAGAAACGGCCAGCAATCTCGGACAGCTGCGCAATCAGGCCCTTCACCGGAATCAGCGGCACGTCAGTCAGCGGCAGCACATTGGCGCCCTGCTCTTCATAGGCCACGGCGGCAGCGCCACGGGCCAAGGCATCAGCGATGTGCTCGCGGCCATCGACCTTGGCGCCCGGCACAGCCAGGAACAGGTCGCCCGGGCGCACACTGCGGCTGTCCAGGGTCAGCTCACGGATCAGCGGGTCACGGCTGGCGTGGGCGAAAAGTTTGCTTAATGGCATTGTCATCATCCACGCCCTCCCTTGGCGTCTGCTGCATTGACTTGCGATTGCCCGGCGGGCGCTGCTGGCGCAGGTGGCGGCAGGTTGTCTGGCGGTACGTTCATCAAACGCAGGGTGCCGGACATGACCTTGCTGAACACTGGCGCCGAAACCAGGCCACCGAAGTAGCCGCCTTTGCCCGGCTCGTCGATGACCACGACGATGGCGTATCGCGGGTCGCTCATTGGCCCGAAGCCAGCGAACAGCGAGCGGTAGGCGTTTTCGGTGTAGCCCTTGGAACCCACGGTGGCCTTACGTGCGGTACCGGACTTGCCGGCCACGTGATAGAACGGCACCTGGGCACGGAACACGCCGCGGGGCGCTTCGATCACCTGCTGCAACATGCCCTGAACGGTTTCGGCGGTTTCCTTCGGAATGGCTTGCACCGCTTCCGGCGGCTGGTCGACCTTGAGAATCGACAGCGGCACCATCTTGCCGTCGTTGGCCAGTGCCGCGTAGGCATGCACCAATTGCAGGGCGGTCACCGACACGCCGTAGCCGTAGGACAGCGTCGCGGTCTCGGCCTTGCGCCACTCGCGGTGGTTAGGCAAGTTGCCGACGCGCTCACCCGGGAAGCCAAGGCCGGTATACTGGCCCAGGCCAACCTGGGACATGACCCGGTAAATGGCCTCGCCACCGATGTCGAAGGCGATCTTGCTCATGCCGACGTTACTGGAGTTGATCAGGATACCGGTCAGGTCGAGGATCGGGCCCTCGCTGCGCGATACGTCCTTGATGGTGTAGCGGCCGATCTGCAGGCTGCCCGGGTAGACTTCGACCTTGTCGGTCGGCTTCCAGCGGCCGCTCTGCAGGGCCGCGCTCATGGAGATCGGCTTGACCGTGGAACCGGGCTCGAACACGTCGATGATCGCCCGGTTACGCATGGCCGCCGGGAACATGCTGCGGCGGTTGTTGGGGTTGTAGGTCGGCTGGTTGACCATGGCCAGGACCTCACCGGTCTTGACGTCCATGATCACCAGGCTGCCGGCCTTGGCGTCCTGTTCGGCAATGGCATTACGCAGTTCGCGGGTGGCCAGGTACTGCAGGCGCAGGTCTATCGACAACGCCAAGGTCTTACCGGCCTTGGCGTTCTTGGTTACCTGGATGTCCTTGATCAGCCGGCCGCGCCGGTCCTTGATCACCTGCCGCTTGCCCGGCACGCCGGCCAGCCATTCGTCATAGGCCAGCTCCACACCCTCGCGACCATGGTCGTCGAGGTCGGTGAACCCGACCATGTGCGCCGTGACATCACCGGCAGGATAGAAGCGGCGGAATTCTTCCAGGCCGTACACACCTGGCACTTTCAGGTCGAGCACATGCTGGCCCTGTTCCGGGGTCAGGCCGCGGACCAGGTAGATGAACTCTTTGCTCGCCTGCTGGGTCAGGCGCTCGGTGAGCTGCTGCGGGTTTTGCCCCAGCGCCGCAGCCAGCTGTGGCCAACGGTCCCTGGACGCCTGCATTTCCTTGGGGTTGGCCCACAGGGTGGTAACCGGGGTACTCACGGCCAGCGGTTCACCGTTGCGGTCGGTAATCAGGCCGCGGTGCGCCGGGATAGGAATATGACGCAGGCTGCGCGCATCGCCCTGGCCCTTGAGGAAGTCACGGTCGACCACCTGCAGGTCGATGATGCGCCAGCAGATGGCACCCACCATGATGGCCAGCAAGCCGATTACCACGCGGAAGCGCCACGGGTAGAGTGCGCCTTCGAGCTTCATCATGGTGCCACCATCCGTACTTCGTCAGCCGAAGGCACGCGCATCTTCAACTGCTCGGACGCCAGGTTCTCGATACGGCTGGCGGCAGTCCAGGTGCTCTGCTCAAGAATCAGCCGGCCCCACTCGGCCTGGGCCTTGTCGCGCTCGTTCAACTCACCGTACAGGGTGTTGAGCAACTGGCGGTTCCAGTGCGCGCTGTAAGACACGGCAATGGCCGAAACCAGCACGGCAACGAACAGCAGAAGCATCAGGAAGCTTCCGCCTGGCAAAGGCTTGGCAAACAGCCTGCTCACCGCAGCTTCTCCGCCACACGCATCACGGCGCTACGCGACCGGGGGTTGGCCTTGAGTTCGGCTTCGGAAGCGAACTGGGCCTTGCCTATAAGCTTGATTTTCGGCTCGAAGACCTTGTGCTGTACCGGCAGGTTGCGTGGCAGGTTGTCGGCCTCGCCCTTTACCAGCTTGCGCATGAACAGCTTCACGATACGGTCTTCCAGCGAGTGGAAGCTGATGACCGCCAGGCGACCACCCACTTCGAGCGCATCGAGCGCCGCCTCAAGGCCGGCCTCAAGGTCGCCCAGCTCGTTGTTGACGTGGATACGAAGGCCCTGGAAGGCACGGGTAGCCGGGTTCTTGCCTTTTTCCCAGGCAGGGTTGGCCACCTTGAGCACCTCTGCCAGGTCGGCAGTACGGGTGAACGGCTGCTTTTCACGGCGCTCAACCACGGCACGCGCCATGCGGCCAGCGAAGCGCTCTTCACCGTACTCCTTGAAGACGCGGGCAATTTCTTCCACAGGCGCCGTGGCGATAAACTCGGCGGCACTGATGCCCTGGTCCGGGTTCATGCGCATGTCCAGCGGGCCATCATTGAGGAAGCTGAAGCCACGCTCGGGGTCATCCAGTTGCGGCGAGGACACGCCCAGGTCCAGCAGCACACCGCTGACCTTGCCGTGCAGGCCGCGCTCGGCCACTTCCGCGCCCAGCTCGGCAAAGCTGCGCTGCACAATGACAAAGCGGCCGTCTTCGGCCGCCAGCGCTTGCCCCGTGGCAATCGCCTGTGGATCTTTATCGAAGCCCAGCAGCCGCCCTTGCGGCCCGAGCTTGCTGAGAATCAGCCGGCTGTGTCCGCCACGGCCAAACGTGCCGTCCAGATAGCAACCGTCGGCGCGCAGGGCCAATGCCTCGACAGCCTCGTCGAGCAGGACGGTAATGTGGTTGAAGCCGCTATCTATGGTCACAGGATCAGGTCACGCAATTCGTCGGGCATGGCGCCCGGTTGTTGAATAGCTGCAAGGTCGGCTGCCGAAACCGCGTTCCAGGCATCTTCGTCCCACAGCTGGAATTTGTTCAGTTGCCCCACCAGCATCGCCTTCTTGTCGAGCTTGGCGTACTCACGCAGGCGGGGCGGCACCAGGAAACGACCACTGCCATCGAGCTCCAGGTCAACCGCATTGCCGATCAGCAAACGCTGCAGGCGGCGGTTTTCCTCACGCAACGACGGCAAGGCACGCAACTTGGCTTCTATCTGCTCCCACTCATCGAGGGGATAAACACACAAGCAGGGATCAACGGCATCAATGGTCACGATCAGCTGGCCATTGCAACGCGAATCGAGCTCGTCACGGTACCGGCTCGGCATGGCGAGACGGCCCTTTGCATCGAGGCTGACGGCGTTGGCTCCGCGGAACACGGCTGCGATTCCCCACAATGTTAGCTTTTTTGTGCCAGAAAACCCACTTCATCCCACTTTCTGCCACTTGCGCACACTATAGGAATCCGCCCGCAGCACCGTCAAGGCACGTTCATAAGGAAAAGCCTTACAGGACGGAGATTTAGCGCGATATGGGAATGTGGAAGGACTGCCGACAGGAAAAAAACACGAGAAAAATCAAACCCACGCGAGCACATGGAGTTAGAAGTTAAAGTGATTTATCAAGAGTAAGATTTTTTCGGTATTACCAGAGAGGATCTGCTATCGAATCAAGCAGGGAAGGAAAAGGTGGAGAGTCGATCTGTAAGCCGGGTTTTGTCGAGGACAGTCATTCCTCTACGACGGCCATCACTGGACGCCTCTAGCAACCTACCCGGTTCCGACGCGGGCCACGCCTGATGGAACCCTATTTGGTCTTGCTCCGAGTGGGGTTTACCTAGCCACGAACTGTTGCCAGCCGTGCGGTGCGCTCTTACCGCACCTTTTCACCCTTACCGGCACCGAAGTGCTTAGGCGGTTATTTTCTGTGGCACTTTCCGTAGGCTCGCGCCTCCCAGGCGTTACCTGGCACTCCGCCCTATGGAGCCCGGACTTTCCTCCCCCTGGTTTGTTCTACAAGGTAGTGGAACAAAAACAGGCAGCGACTGTCCGATCGACTCTCCGCCGACAAGGTTACCGGCACGCGCGCCCAAGAACAAGCGATACCGGCATCTATATCATTTTGCCACTATTCGGCCTTTTGCTTTTCCAGGGCAAGTTGATACAAAAGATTCTTGCGTACCCCGGTAATTTCCGCCGCAAGTGCCGCTGCCCGCTTTAGCGGCAACTCGGCCAGCAGCAAGTCAAGTACGCGCTGCGCCTCGGCACTGATGGCCTGCTCACCCTCGGGCGCACTCCAGCCCCCTACCAGCACCACGCACTCACCGCGCTGCTGGTTACTGTCGCCAGCAACGAATGCTCGCAACTCGGCCAACGGCAAGCCCTTGAGGGTCTCGAATGTCTTGGTCAGCTCGCGCGCCAGCAGCGCCGGGCGCTCGCCACCAAATACCGCCTCCATGTCTTCAAGGCATTCCAGGATGCGGTGCGGCGCCTCATAGAAGATCAACGTACGCGGTTCTTCCTTCACCTGCTCCAGACGCGCCTTGCGCCCCGCCTGCTTCGCCGGCAGGAAGCCTTCGAAGATGAAGCGGTCCGATGGCAGGCCGGCCGCCGACAACGCGGCAATCAAGGCGCACGCGCCCGGCACCGGCACCACATTCACACCCGCGGCCCGCGCCTGGCGCACCAGGTGGTAGCCCGGGTCGGAGATCAGCGGCGTACCGGCATCGGATACCAGCGCCACGTTTTCGCCAGCCAGCAACTTGGTGAGAAAACGCCCACCCTCATCGCGCTCGTTGTGCTCATGGCAGGCCGCCAGCGGCGTATCGATACCAAAGTGCTGCAACAGACGGATCGAATGACGGGTGTCTTCGGCGGCGATGAGCGCCACATCCGCCAGCACCTTCAGCGCCCTGGCGCTCATGTCGTCAAGGTTGCCGATGGGGGTTGCAACCACATACAGCGTCCCCACCGTGGATTTCGAAGCCCCTGCCACATCAGTCACTGCGCACACCTGTCATTCGGATCAAAGGCGCCATTGTAGCCCGAGCGCCTGTAACAGGGCGCAAAGAACTTCACCTGCGACCAGCGGCAAGCCACCTATAGTGAAGGATCAGCACAGCGACATCGCGCCCCGGCCAGTGCTTGGGTACAATTGCCGGCCAACTTGATCGAGTAACAGGACCTTTACATGATCGCTTGCCTGCGGCTGCTAACAGCCCTCTGCCTCGCTGCCCTGCTGGCAGCCTGCGCCAGCTCGCCCTCATCCAGCCTGGGCGAACTGCCACGCACCCCGGACGCCAGCATCGAGCAACTGCTCGAAAAGGCCGCTTCCAGCAAGTCTACGGAAGACGCCGCCCTGCTGCGCCTGAGCGCAGCCGACCTGGCCTACAAGCAGAAGGACTTCCCACGCGCCGCACGCATTCTCGAGCAAGTCCCGCTGGACACGCTCAAGCCGGCCCAACAAGTGTTCGCCAGCACCCTCGCTGCCGAGCTGGCCATGAGCCGTAACCAGCCCAAGGCGGCACTGACTGCCCTGGCCCACCCTAGCCTGCAGCGCGTTGCCGAACTGCCGGCAGAGCAGCAAGCGCGCACCTACAGCGTGCACGCCGCCGCCCTCGAAGCCGACGGCCAGGCCCTGGCTGCTGCGCAACAGCGCGTACTGCTGGCCCCGCTGCTGAGCGGCCAGGCCGCCAGTGCCAACAACGACGCCATCTGGGCCCTGGTCGCCTCGCTGCCGGCAGAGCAACTGCAACAGCCCGCCAACGACCAGACCCTGGCCGGCTGGACCAGCCTGGCGTTCGCCGTGAAAAGCGCAGGCACCCTGGAACAACAGCAAGCGGCTATCGAAACCTGGGTCAAACAGCACCCGGACCACCCAGCGGCACAACAACTGCCACTGGCACTGACCAAGCTCAAGGAGCTGGCCAGCCAGCCGCTGACCAAGATCGCCCTGCTGCTGCCTCAGGAGGGCCCGCTGGCCGGTGTTGCCCGCGCCCTGCGTGATGGCTTCATGGCCGCCCATTTCCAGGCCCAGCAAGCCGGCCAGCCAGCACCTGCAGTGCAGGTGTTCGACAGCTCGCGCATCGGCTCGCTTGACGACTTCTACCGCCAGGCCCAGGCCGCTGGCGTGCAACTGGTCATCGGCCCGCTGGAAAAACCACTGGTGAAGCAACTGGCGGCCAAACCGCAATTGCCGATCACCACCCTGGCCCTCAACTACGCCGACGCTGGCCAGAAAGCGCCGCCGCAACTGTTCCAGTTCGGCCTGGCCGCCGAAGACGAAGCCCGTGAAGTCGCCCGCCGCGCCCGCGCCGACGGCATGGTCCGCGCCGTGGCGCTGGTGCCGAGTGGCGAATGGGGTGACCGCGTGCTGGCCGCCTTCCGCCAGGACTGGGAAGGCAATGGCGGCACCCTGCTCGCTGCCGAGCGCATTGCCCAGCCGGTTGCCCTGGCCCAGCAGATTGCCGACCTGTTCCAGCTGCGCCAGAGCGAAGGCCGCGCCAAGAGCCTGCAAAGCACGGTAGGTGGCAGCATCGCCGCACAACCGTCGCGCCGCCAGGACATCGATTTCATCTTCCTGGCCTCGACCCCGCAACAGGCCCAGCAGATCAAACCGACCCTGAACTTCCAGTACGCCGGTGACGTGCCGGTCTACGCCACCTCGAACCTGTACAGCGCCAGCGGTGACGTGAACCAGTACAACGACATGAACGGCATCCGCTTCTGCGAAACGCCATGGCTGCTCGACACCAGCAACAGCTTGCGCCAGCAGGTTGTCCAGCAGTGGCCGCAAGCTGCCGGCAGCCTTGGCCGCCTGTATGCCATGGGCGTCGATGCCTACAGCCTCGCACCGCGCCTGGGCCAACTGAAAGCGCTGCCGGACAACCGCGTCCTGGGCCTTTCGGGCAGCCTGAGCATCAACGCCAACCAGCGTGTCGAGCGCCAGCTGCCATGGGCCGAGTTCGCTGGCGGCCAAGTCAAGCGCCTGCCCGATACTGCGCGCTGATGGCAACAGCATCGCCCACCCGTGCCGGGCAAGAGGCAGAAACCCAGGCCCTTGAGCACCTTCAAGGGCAGGGCCTGCAACTGCTGGCACGTAACTGGCGATGCAAAGGCGGCGAGCTTGATCTGGTCATGCTCGACGCCGATACAGTAGTATTCGTCGAAGTCCGCTACCGGTTGCACGCGGGCTTCGGTGGTGCCCTCGAAAGTATCGACGGGCGCAAGCAGAAACGGTTGGTGCTCGCCGCCAGCCTGTTCCTGCAAAAGGAACCCCGCTGGGGCAACCACCCCTGCCGCTTCGACGTTGTCGCCCTGCAGGGTAGCCACCATGCAGGCAGACCGCTTCAATGGCTGAAAAACGCCTTCGAATGCTGAACTCACTTCGTATTTTTTGCTCTATGTATCGCGGGCTGGTCGTTGTTGCGCGTAGCAAAGGCCACCGCCCCACTTAAGGTCACCAGATGGACATGCAATCCCGAATTCGCCGGCTGTTCCAGGCCAGCATCGATACCAAGCAACAGGCAATGGACATCCTGGCACCGCACATCGAGCAGGCAAGCCTGGTCATGGTCAATGCGCTGCTCAACGAGGGCAAGATGCTCGCCTGTGGCAACGGCGGCTCTGCCGGTGATGCCCAGCACTTTTCGTCCGAGCTGCTCAACCGCTTCGAGCGCGAACGCCCGAGCCTGCCGGCCATTGCGCTGACCACCGACAGCTCGACCCTGACCTCGATCGCCAACGACTACAGCTACAACGAAGTCTTTTCCAAGCAGATCCGCGCCCTGGGCCAGCCTGGGGACGTTCTGCTGGCGATCTCCACCAGCGGCAACTCGGCCAACGTGATCCAGGCGATCCAGGCCGCACATGACCGCGAAATGATTGTCGTAGCATTGACGGGTCGCGACGGCGGCGGCATGGCTTCGCTGCTGCTGCCCGAAGACGTGGAAATCCGCGTACCTTCAACCGTTACTGCGCGCATCCAGGAAGTCCACCTGCTGGCGATCCACTGCCTTTGCGATCTGATCGACAGCCAACTGTTCGGGAGTGAAGAATGACCCCTATGCGCCTCGGCCTGATGGCCCTGACCATGTGCCTGAGCGTCACCGGTTGCAGCTCGGTACTCACCTCTACCCGTAATTCGCCCATCGAGGACGATCGCGGCACGCGCACCATCGGCAGCAAAATCGACGATTCGCTGATCGAAACCAAGGCTGCTGTCAACATTTCCAAGGCCAGCCCCGACCTGGACAAGGGCTCGCACATCGTTGTCAGCAGCTACAACGGCATCGTCCTGTTGGCCGGCCAGACGCCACGTGCAGACCTCAAGAGCCTCGCCGAGCAGACCGCCGGCCAGGTACAGCGCGTCAAGAAAGTGCACAACGAACTGCAGGTGATGCAGCCCTCCTCGATCCTGGCGCGCAACAACGACGCCTGGCTGACCACCAAGATCAAGACGCAGATGCTGACCGACAATGCCGTGCCCAGCTCGCGCATCAAGGTGATCACCGAGAACGGTATCGTCTACCTGCTGGGCCTGGTGACCCAGCAGGAGGCCAACTCGGCCACTGCCGTGGTTCAGGGCGTGTCGGGCGTGCAGAAGATCGTCAAGCTGTTCGAGTACATCGACTGATTCACTGCTTGCCTGTCCGGGCCTCTTCGCGGGTAAACCCGCTCCCACAGGGACCTCACAAGCCTTGGAAATGTGAGGTCCCTGTGGGAGCGGGTTTACCCGCGAAGAGGCCCGGACAGGCAACAGAGATGCTCCATTTTTCCAGAAACCCAGGAAACACCGCATGAAAAAGCTTCTGCTGCCTGCCCTGCTGCTCGGCACCTTCGCCACCCTGGCCGGCTGCTCCACCCCTAGCCTGATCACCCTCAACGATGGCCGTGAAATCCAGGCTGTCGACGCACCGAAGTACGACCGCGACGCTGGCTTCTACGAGTTCCAGCAACTCGACGGCAAGCGCACCCGCATCAACAAGGACCAGGTACGCACCATCAGCGACCTGTAACCCAAGGTTGGCAGCAAAGAAAAAGGCGACCCTTACGGATCGCCTTTTTTTGTTACTTCACCACCTTCAAGCTTGGCCGACCAGTCGGCCGCGGTGGCTGGCCGCCACCCTCTGGCGGGCCATCATCATCTGGCTGTACCTCATCGTCCTCCAGCTCGTCACCCTCCAGCGGGGATTCCAGCTCAAAGACCATGCCCTGGCCATTTTCACGGGCGTAGATACCCAGGATGGCGCCAACCGGCACGAACAGCGAATGAGCCACGCCACTGAAGCGGCCCTCGAAGCTGACCGCATCGTTGTCCATGTGCAGGCTGCGCACGGCACTTGGCGAGATATTCAAGACGATCTGGCCATCACTGGCGAAACCATCCGGCACCTGAACTTTCGGGAATTCGGCATTGACCAGCATGTGGGGCGTGCAATCGTTGTCGACGATCCACTCATACAGTGCTCGAACCAGATAGGGGCGACTGGAGTTCATCAACGGCTCCTTAAAGCTTGCGCATTTCACGTTCTACGGAGGACAGGCTCGCCTGGAAAGGCTCGCGGGCGAACTGACGCTCCATGTAATCCAGCAGCGGCTTGGCTTGCCGCGGCAACTCGATACCCAACACCGGCAAACGCCAGAGTATGGGCAATAGACAGCAATCGACCAGGCTTTGCTCATCGCTCATGAAGCAGGCGAATTCATTGAACAGTGGCGAAACGCCGGTCAGGCTTTCGCGCAGGGCCTTGCGTGCTTCGGTACGGGCAGCTTCGCTGCTGCGCGAATCGAGCACGGTATCGGCCAGGGCACACCAGTCACGCTGGATGCGGTGTATCAGCAAACGGCTGTTACCGCGCGCAACCGGGTATACCGGCATCAGCGGCGGGTGCGGGTAACGCTCCTCGAGGTACTCCATCACCACGGTCGATTCATACAACGCCAGGTCACGGTCGACCAGGGTCGGCACGCTGCCGTAAGGGTTGACCTCAGCCAGCTTGGGCGGCAGGCGGGCCGGGTCGACATCGATGACCTGTACGCTGACACCCTTCTCGGCCAGCACCAGGCGTACCCGATGAGAGTAATGATCAGCGGGATCGGAATAGCAGGCTAACCTGTTGGTTGCGCCCATGTAGCGGCTCCTCGCACGGGATGCTTGTGCAACTGTAAATGAAAACGCGCCCGGGGCGCCCCAGCATTTCTGCTGGGGCGCCCCGGGCGCGTTCAACAACCAGAAACTACTGCGTGATCAGTGCACGTCCTTCCAGTATTCACGCTTGAGCAAGTAGGCGAATACGAAGAAGAAAGCCAGGTACAGCAACACATAGGTACCGATGCGCTGGCTTTCCAGTTTGACCGGGTTGGCCGAATAGGCCAGGAAGGTCACCAGGTTCTTGACCTTCTCGTCGAACTGCTCGGTGGTCAGGGTACCGGATTTCGGCGTAATGGTCAGCTGGTCACAGGCTTCGTGGGTAATCGGGCTGCCGGTCAACGGGTCGAATTGCTTCTTGCCATCGGTCACCGTCTGCACCTGTTTGCAGCCAATCACCTGGTTACCCTGCAGGCCGACCAGCACGTTAGGCATGCCGACGTTCGGGAACACCTTGTTGTTCACCCCGTAAGGCCGCGACGGGTCCTCGTAGAAGCTGCGCAGGTAGGTGTAGAGCCAGTCGGTACCCCGCACGCGAGCCACCAGGGTGAGGTCGGGCGGTGCGGCGCCGAACCAGGTCTTGGCGTCACTGGGCTTCATGCCGATCTGCATGTGGTCACCGATCTTGGCACCGGTGAACACCAGCTTCTCGAGCATCAGCTCATGCGGGATACCCAGGTCATCGGCTACCCGCTCGTAACGCTGGAACTTGGCACTGTGGCACCCCATGCAATAGTTGGCAAAGGTACGCGCACCGTCCTGCATGGCGGCCTTGTCGGTCAGGTCGATATCGGCCTTGTCCAGCTCCAGGCTGTGTTCGGCAGCGAAGGAAAAGGCAGGCATCACTGCCAGCAAAAATACTGCAATCAACTTTTTCATCAGCCAGTCACCCTTTCCGGAACCGGTTTGGTCTTCTCGAGCCTTGTGTAGAACGGCATCAGCAGGAAGTAGGCGAAGTACAACACCGTGCACACCTGCGACAGCAAGGTACGCCCAGGTGTCGGCGCCAGTACGCCCAGCACACCGAGGATGACGAAGGCCACGCAGAACACCAGGAGGAAGACCTTGCTGATCCAGCCCTTGTAACGCATGGATTTCACCGGGCTGCGGTCGAGCCACGGCAGTACGAACAGCACGGCGATGGCCGCGCCCATGGCAATGACACCCATCAGTTTGTCAGGCACCGCACGCAAGATTGCGTAGAAGGGTGTGAAGTACCACACCGGCGCAATGTGCTCAGGTGTCTTGAAGGCGTTGGCCTGCTCGAAGTTCGGTTTTTCCAGGAAGTAACCGCCCATTTCCGGGAAGAAGAACACGACGGCGCAGAACACGAAGAGGAACACTACCACGCCGACAATGTCCTTGACGGTGTAGTACGGGTGGAACGGAATGCCGTCCAGCGGAATGCCGTTTTCGTCCTTTTTCTTCTTGATGTCGACACCATCGGGGTTGTTCGAACCCACTTCGTGCAGGGCCAGGATGTGCAGCACCACCAGGCCAAGAATCACGATCGGCAGGGCAACCACGTGCAGGGCGAAGAAGCGGTTCAGCGTGATCCCCGAAATCAGGTAGTCACCACGAATCCACTGGGTGAGGTCACCACCGATCACCGGGATTGCACCGAACAGGGAGATGATTACCTGGGCACCCCAGTACGACATCTGCCCCCACGGCAGCAGGTAGCCCATGAAGGCTTCGGCCATCAGTGCCAGGTAGATCAGCATGCCGAACAGCCACACCAGCTCGCGTGGCTTCTGGTACGAGCCGTAGAGCAAGCCACGGAACATGTGCAGGTAGACCACGATGAAGAACGCCGACGCACCGGTGGAGTGCAGGTAGCGCAGGATCCAGCCGTATTCCACATCACGCATGATGTACTCGACCGAGGCGAATGCCTCTTCCGCCGAGGGCGTGAAGCTCATGGTCAGCCATACGCCGGTGACAATCTGGTTGACCAGTACCAGCAATGCCAGGGAGCCGAAGAAGTACAGGAAGTTGAAGTTCTTGGGCGCGTAATACTTGCTCAGGTGGTCTTCCCACATCTTGGTGGCGGGGAAGCGAGCATCAATCCAGTCCATGAACTTGCTCATCATGCTTTCTCCTGGTCGACGCCGATGACGACGATTTCGTCCGACTCATAAGAGTGCGGCGGCACGGGCAGGTTGAGAGGTGCCGGCTGCGACTTGTAGACACGGCCAGCCAGGTCGTAGTGGGAGCCGTGGCACGGGCAGAAGTAGCCACCCACCCATTTAGGACCGAGGTCAGCCGGTGCAACTTCCGGGCGGAAGGTGGGCGAGCAGCCCAGGTGCGTGCACAGGCCAACGAGAATGAGGATTTCCGGCTTGATCGAGCGAACCTCGGGGTCGACATAGGTCGGCTGCACCGAGGCCTTGGAATCCGGGTCAGACAGGTCGCCGGTGATTTTTTTCAGGTTGCCGAGGATCTCCTCCGTTCGCCGCACGATGAACACCGGCTGGCCACGCCACTCGGCCACCATCTGCTGCCCGGCCTCGACCTTGGCGATATTGACCTTCACCGGTGCACCTGCGGCTTTCGCCTTGGCACTGGGAAACCATGACCCCACGAACGGTACCGCAGCCCCCACTGCTCCCGCTGCCCCGACCACGGATGTCGCGGCTACGAGGAAGCGGCGCCGGCCTGCGTTGACGCCGTCATTGCTCATTCAGTCCTCTCCCATCAGCTTGCTTGGCCTGTTGAATCAGGCTCGTACTTAGGTTGTGTCAGTGGCACTAAAATTTGGTCGCCATGGTAAGAAACAAATCCACACACTGACAAGGTGATTACCCCGGCAAGGGCCCTCTACCCGCGGTTTGCTTGATCTGTGTCTATGCGACAAGCGGCCACTGACATGCTGACAGGTTAGTTCAAGCCAAAAAAAAAGCCCGGTTCCAAGGAACCGGGCTTTTCTCGACTGCCGAAGCGGTATTAACGCTTGGAGTACTGAGGACGCTTACGCGCTTTACGCAGACCCACTTTCTTACGCTCGACTTCACGAGCGTCGCGGGTGACGTAGCCAGCACGACGCAGAGCGCCACGCAGGGTTTCGTCGTATTCCATCAGAGCGCGGGTGATACCGTGACGGATCGCACCGGCTTGACCGCTGACACCACCACCGGAAACGGTGACGTAGATGTCGAACTTCTCAACGGTTTCGGTCAGCTCGAGCGGCTGACGAACAACCATGCGAGCGGTTTCGCGACCGAAGAACACGTCCAGAGAACGGTTGTTGATGGAGATGTTACCAGTACCCGGACGCAGGAATACGCGAGCGGTTGCGGTCTTGCGACGGCCAGTGCCGTAATTTTGAGTCGCCGACATAATGAACTATCCCGTTAGATCTTCAGTTCTTGAGGCTGCTGAGCAGTGTGTGGGTGAGCAGCACCCGCGTACACTTTCAGCTTACGGTACATGTCGCGACCCAGCGGGTTCTTAGGCAGCATGCCTTTGACCGCGGTTTCGATAACACGCTCAGGGGCCTTGGCGATCAACTTCTCGAAGTTGATTTCCTTGATACCGCCCGGGAAACCGGAGTGGGAGTAGTACATTTTGTCGGAAGACTTGGCACCAGTCACACGAACCTGCTCGGCGTTGATAACGACGATGTAGTCGCCGGTGTCAACGTGAGGGGTGTATTCTGGTTTGTGTTTGCCACGCAGACGGGTAGCGATTTCGGTAGCCAGACGACCCAGGGTCTGGCCAGCGGCGTCGACTACGAACCACTCGCGCTTTACTGTTTCCGGTTTAGCAGTAAAAGTTTTCATTCTCTAAAGCCTCAGAGGCCGCCCAGCGAAAAATAGACGGCGAATCTTACTGGATAGTGCACAGCTTGCCAAGGGCAAGCGCGCAGCCGAACACAGACGCTTTTGGGGGCTCGGGTCGGGCACGCCAATGTTCGACGGGGTTCTTCCTGCGTGATGGTGCATCACTTCCGCCACGCGGAGAGGGGCTGAATTATCCAGATTGCGAGAAAAATTTCAACCTGCTTTGATGGGCATCTATTGCCAAGGAGTGTCTAACCGATGGAATACCGCCAGCTCGGCCGTACCGACCTCAACGTCAGCGCCCTGTGCCTGGGCACCATGACCTGGGGTGAACAGAACGTTCAGGCCGAAGCCTTCGAACAGATTGCCCAGGCCAAGGCCGCCGGGGTCAACTTCATCGACACCGCCGAGATGTACCCGGTGCCGCCCCGCCCGGAAACCTATGCGGCCACCGAGCGCATCATCGGCAACTGGTTCCGTGCCAATGGTGACCGCGACGACTGGGTGCTGGCCAGCAAGGTCGCAGGGCCAGGCAACGGCATCAGCCACATCCGCGACGGCCAGCTCAAGCACAACCGCCAGCACATCGTCGCGGCGCTGGACGAGAGCCTGAAGCGCCTGCAGACCGACCGCATCGACCTGTACCAGCTGCACTGGCCGGAACGCAGCACCAACTTCTTCGGCAAGCTGGGCTACCAGCACCTGCCGCAGGACCATTTCACCCCGCTGGAAGAAACCCTCGAAGTACTCGACGAGCAGGTGCGTGCAGGCAAGATCCGCCATGTCGGCCTGTCCAACGAAACGCCGTGGGGCACCATGAAGTTCCTGCAACTGGCCGAAAGCCGTGGCTGGCCGCGGGCGGTGTCGATCCAGAACCCGTACAACCTGCTCAACCGCAGCTTCGAGGTGGGCCTGGCGGAAGTGGCCATCCGCGAGCAGTGCGGCCTGCTGGCTTATTCGCCACTGGCGTTCGGCATGCTCTCGGGCAAGTACGAGAACGGTGCACGCCCGGCCAACGCACGCCTGACCCTCTTCAGCCGCTTTGCCCGCTACTCCAACCCGCAGACCGTTGCAGCCTGTACCCGCTACGTGCAACTGGCTCGCGAGCATGGCCTGGACCCGGCGCAGATGGCCCTGGCATTCGTGACCCGGCAACCGTTCGTGACCAGCAACATCATTGGCGCTACCAGCCTGGCGCAACTGGAAAGCAACCTGGCCAGCATCGAGTTGAACCTGAATGACGAGCTGCTGGCAGCGATCGAGGCGATTCACCAGGAGCAGCCGAACCCGGCGCCTTGAGCGTAATCCTTTACCGGCCTATTCGCGGGCACGCCCGCTCCCACAGGGTTCAGCGCAGCCCCTGTGGGAGCGGGCTTGCCCGCGAAGAAGACCACGCGGTGCTGCGGGGTAGACACAATCGCCAAAAAATAAGACGATCCAGCCGGTGATTGACCACTCTACCCTATAAGAACAATGACAATGATGTTTACCCAACCCTCCGCGTCGCTGCGGCGCGTCAGCATCCTGGCCATTGACAAGGTATTTGCTTCTACCTTGATGCAGGCCAAGGACTTCTTCCATCTCGCCGCCCTGCGCTACAGCAAGCAGCTTGGCCTGGGCTTGCAGCCCATGTTCGAAATCCGCCTGGTGAGCCCCGACGGCCAGCCCGTGGACAGCTTCAGCAATGTACAGCTACCGGTCGACGGTGGCCTGGACGACGCTGATGTAATCATCCTCCCGGCCTACTGGGACGACTTCGACAACCTGCTGCAACGTTACCCACAGGTGCTACCTTGGCTGCGCGACCAGCATGCGCGTGGCGCGGTGCTGTGCGCCGAGGCCAGTGGCGTGTTCTGGCTGGCCGAGTCCGGCCTGCTCGATGGCAAGGAGGCGACCACCTACTGGCGCTTCTTCAACACGTTTGCCGAGCGCTTCCCGAAGATCCGGTTGAACCAGGACAAGCACCTGACCGACGCCGACAACATCTATTGCGCTGGCGGTGCCACCTCGGCCTGCGACCTGTACATCTACCTGATCGAACGCTTCTGCGGCGCCAACGTGGCCCGCGCCGTGGCCCGCGACATCCTCTACGAAGTGCAGCGCAACTACACCCCAGGGCGCATGGGCTTTGGCGGGCAGAAGCTGCACCAGGACCTGATCATCCTGCAGATCCAGCACTGGCTGGAAGAGCACTTCGCCGACAAGTTCCGCTTCGAGGACGTGGCCCGCAACCACGGCATGAGCATCCGCAATTTCATGCGCCGCTTCCAGGGCGCAACGGGTGACAAGCCCCTGCACTACCTGCAACGGCTACGTATCGAGACCGCCAAGGGGTTGTTGTCGAGCACGCGCAAGAGCATCAAGACCATCAGTTATGAGGTCGGCTATGACGATGCCAGTTTCTTTGCGCGGTTGTTCCGCCAGCATACCGAGTTGTCGCCGAACCAGTATCGGCAGCAGTTCATGCAGGAGGCTTGAGGCCCAGGGGGCTGCTTTGCAGCCCATCGCGACACAAGGCCGCTCCTACAGAAGTACGCGATCCCTTGTAGGAGCGGCCTTGTGTCGCGATGGGCCGCAAAGCGGCCCCAAAATTCTTAAGGCTTGTGCGCGCGCGACAGGAATTCGTGCGACTGCATCTCCAGCAACCGGCTCAGGGTGCGCTGGAACTCGAAGCTCAGACGCCCACCGGTATACAGGTCTTTCAGCTCCACCTCAGCCGAGATGATCAGCTTGACGTTGCGGTCGTAGAACTCGTCCACCATGTTGATGAAACGGCGGGCGATGTCGTCGGTGGCGACCCCCATCTGCTCCACGTTGCTCAGCAGCACGGCGTGGAAGATCTTGCCCAGTTCGATGTAGTCGTTCTGGCTGCGCGGCCCGTCGCACAGGGCGCGGAAGTCGAACCAGGCAACGTCGTCGCAGGTACGCAGGGCATTGATCGGGCGGTTCTCGATCATCAACACATCGTTTTCGACCGCCTGGGTGCATTCAGGGGTCAGCGCCTTGAAGCTGGCGCGCATGCTCTGGTGCGCAGCGTCATTGAGCGGGTAGTGGAACAGTTCGGCCTGCTCCAGGTGGCGCAGGCGGTAGTCGACGCCGCTGTCGACGTTCACCACATCGGTGAACTGCTTGATCATGGCAATGGCCGGCAGGAAGCGCGCACGTTGCAGGCCGTCCTTGTACAGGCCGTCCGGCACGATGTTGGAGGTGGCCACCAGCGACACGCCGTTCTTGAACAGCTCTTCCATCAGGGTGCCGAGGATCATGGCATCGGTAATGTCCGACACGAAGAATTCGTCGAAGCAGATCACCTTGGCTTCATCGCTGAAGCGCTTGGCGATGATGGTGAGCGGGTTCTTCTCGCCCTTGAGGGTTTTCATTTCCTCATGCACACGCTTCATGAAGCGGTGGAAGTGCGTGCGCATCTTCTGCTTGAACGGCAGCGCCTCATAGAAGGTATCGACCAGGTAGGTCTTGCCTCGCCCTACCCCACCCCAGAAGTACAGGCCCTTGACCGGGGTCTGTTCCTTCTTGCCGAACAGCTTGCCGAACACGCCCGGCTTGTTGTTCTGCGCGTGTACAAGGTCGTCGTACAGGCGCTGCAAGTGACGCACCGCAGTTTCCTGCGCCGCGTCATGGAAGAAGTCGGGACGTTTCAGATCTGCTTGATAGCGTTCTAAGGGAGTCATGATTCGTTAGCGAGGCAACAAAAAACGGGCCGTCACTGTAGCGACAGGCCCGCCTTATGGCAATCAGACTTGCGTCAATATGCCTCAGTCCTGCTGTGGCGCCAAGGCATCGCGCAGGCTTTGAATGGCTGCATCACGGGCCTCGGCGCTGTCGAACTGCGGCCCGTCGGCAACCTGCTCGCCATTCAGCCACAGGCCGAAGCCCAAGCCTTCGACACGCACATCAGCCTCGCCACCTTGCTGCAGCTGCTTGCTCACGGCACCGGCGCTCTTGCCATCGGCAAAGCTGCGCGACAGCAACAGTTGTTCGCCGTCGGCGGCCAGCAGGCGGAAGCGGAAGCTGCCGTCTTCATCACGGAAGCTGACGAAGCGCGCACTCTTGGCGGCTTTCTTCTTCACTTCGGTATTGGCCTGCACGCCACTGCGGAAGGAACGCAAGCCAACGGACTCGCGCAGTTGTTCGAGGAACGGCGTGGCGATCTTGCGCGCCTTGGCGGCGCCGGCCAGCAGGATGTCTTCCAGGTCTGCAGGGCGGGCGATCAACTGGTGGTAGTACTCGCGTTTTTCGGCCAACTGGCCGTCCAGCAGCTGGAACAGGCGCTGCTTGGCATCGCCCCAGCCCAGGCCCTGCAACAGCTCATCACGGAATTCAGCACACTGCCCTGGCGTCGCGAAAGCCTGGTAGAGGGTGAACAGGTGCGAGTTGTCCGGGTCTTTCGCTTCGCCTGGCGCGCGCGAGTCGGTGACGATGCGCGAGATGGCGTCTTTCATATCCTTGGCGCTGGTGAACAACGGGATGGTGTTGTCGTAGCTCTTGGACATCTTGCGCCCGTCCAGGCCTGGCAGGGTCGCCACGCTTTCCTCGATCACCGCCTCCGGCAGGGCAAAGAAGTCCTTGCCCTGGCCGAACAGGTGGTTGAAGCGCTGACCGATGTCGCGGGCCATTTCCACGTGCTGGATCTGGTCACGGCCGACCGGCACCTTGTTGGCGTTGAACATGAGGATGTCGGCGGCCATCAGCACCGGGTAGCTGAACAGGCCCATGGTCACGCCGGCGTCCGGGTCTTCGCCGGCCTCGACGTTCTTGTCCACCGAGGCCTTGTAGGCATGGGCACGGTTCAGCAGGCCCTTGGCGGCAACGCAGGTCAGCAGCCAGGTCAGCTCGGGGATTTCCGGGATGTCGGACTGGCGGTAGAAGGTCACCTTGTCCGGATCCAGGCCACCGGCCAGCCAGGTGGCGGCGATTTCCAGGCGCGAGCGCTGGATGCGCAGCGGGTCATCGCACTTGATCAGGGCGTGGTAGTCGGCCAGGAAGTAGAACGAGTCGACACCGGGCTGCTGGCTGGCACGGATCGCCGGGCGAATGGCGCCGGCGTAGTTGCCCAGGTGCGGAGTGCCGGTGGTGGTGATACCGGTAAGAATGCGCGTGGTCATGGGTGTTCGCTTATTCAGGCTTGGCTCAGTTCGAAAGGCGCGGCAGCAGCAGATCCTTCAGATCGGTCAGCTTGCCATGGAAGAAGTGGCCACATTCTGCCACTTTCAGCAGCTCATGGGGGCGCGACAGGCTGTCGGACCATTCGTAAACCAGCTGCGGCGCAACCACTTCATCGGCGTCTGGCTGCACCACGGTGATCGGGCAGTGCTGTGGCAACGGGAATTCGGCCGTCAGGCGCATGACTGCCGGGGCAATCATGAACAAGTGTTGCAGCGATACCCCGGCTGCTTCCAGGCGGCCGGCCAGGCTGGTAGCGACAAAGCCACCGAACGAGAAGCCCATCAGTACCACTGGCAGCTCGGGGTGCCTGGCACGCAGCCAGGCGGCGGCGGCCTCGGCATCGGCCACTTCGCCGGCACCCATGTCATGGCTACCGGCGCTCTGGCCGACACCACGGTAGTTGAAACGCAGGGTCACATAGCCGGCATCGCGGGCAGTGCGTTGCAGGGTCGAGACCACCTTGTTGAGCATGGTGCCGCCCTGGACCGGGTTGGGGTGGCAGATCAGCACCGCGCCGCGGGCATCGGCCACGTCCAGGTACAAGGCTTCCAGCTGGCCGCTGGGGCCATCGATGAACAAGGGGGTTTCGCGGACAAGCAAGGCACTACTCCGTGACCTCGGGGAGGGTCGATTCGTCTAGGTGAGGAATTCTGTTCTGATTTGCGATCGCTCGCGGTATACAGCGCAGGTCTGAGCCGTTAACGTAAAGCAAAGCCGTTTATAGAGGAAGGACTCGTGGAACTCTCGCTCCTTGTTTGGTTGTTGCCGACCCTGGCCCTGGTCATTGGTGTGGCGGTTGGTTTCATTGTTGCCCGCCTGCTGCCCAACGCGGCGCCGAGTAACACCCAGCGCCAACTGGATGACATCCAGAAGCGCTTCGACAGCTACCAGAACGAAGTGGTCACCCACTTCAACAGCACCGCCATGCTGGTCAAGAAACTGACCCAGAGCTACCAGGACGTACAGGATCACCTGGCCGAAGGCGCCAACAGCCTGGCCCTCGATGACGTCACTCGCCAGCGCCTACTGGCTGCACTGCATTCTGAAGCGCCGCAAGGCCCACGTGACCGCCTGACCCCGCCGAAAGACACCGCCGAAGTGCCGCGCGACTATGCGCCAAAAGCGCCGAACTCGCCGGGCATGCTCGACGAGAGCTACGGGCTCAAGCGTTGATCCGCTGAACATGAAAAAGGCCTCGCGAGAGGCCTTTTTTGTGGGCAAAGCCTGTAGACGACCCCTGTAGGAGCGGCCTTGTGTCGCGAAAGGGCTGCGCAGCGGCCCCAGGATTTCAGCCATCCGGCAAGAATGTCGGGGCTGCTGCGCAGCCCTTTCGCGACACAAGGCCGCTCCTACAGGTGCCACAATGCCTGTTCGAGATCTGCCAGCAGGTCTTCCACATCTTCCAGCCCCACAGACAACCTCACCAACCCTTCCGAAATCCCGTGATGCGCCCGCTCCTTCGGCGTATAGCTGGAATGGGTCATGCTCGCCGGGTGCTGCGCCAGCGACTCGGCATCCCCCAGGCTCACTGCCCGGGCAAACAGCTGCAAGGCATTCATGAATCGCCGCCCGGCCTCAATCCCCCCCTTCAGCTCAAAAGCAATCATCCCCCCGGGCAAACGCATCTGCCGCTGCGCCAGCTCGTACTGGGCGAACGATGGCAAGCCCGGGTAGTGAATCAGCTCGACCTGAGGCTGCCGAGCCAGGAACTGCGCCACCTCCAGGGCATTGGCGCAGTGGCGGTCCATACGCAGTGCAAGGGTCTTGATCCCGCGCATCAATAATGCAGCGTCATGCGGCGACAGCACCGCCCCGGTCATGTCTTTTAGCCCTTCCAGGCGAATACGGTCGATCAGCGCCTTGCGCCCCACCACCAGCCCGGCAGTGATATCGCCATGGCCGCTGAGGTACTTGGTCGCCGAATGCACCACCAGGTCCGCCCCCAGCTCCAGGGGCCGCTGCAGGTACGGCGTGCAATAGGTGTTGTCGACCACCACCCACACATCATGCCCCCGCACCGCCTCGGCTACCGCAGCAATATCCACCAGTTGCATGTTGGGGTTGGCCGGTGTTTCGAAGTAGATCATTCGCGTTTTGCTGTTGATCGCCGCTTTAAGCGCCTTGGCATCATTGAGGTCAACATGGCGAACCTTTACCCCGAACTCACCAATGCCATGGTGCAAGAAGGCAAAGGTGCAGCCATACAACGTGCGCCCGACAATCAGCTCGTCGCCGGGCCGCAGCAGGGTCCAGATGGTCGAGGTGATCGCCCCCATCCCCGACGCCAACGCCAACCCCGCTTCGCCTCCCTCCAGCGAAGCCATGCGCTGCTCCAGCAATGCCAGGGTGGGGTTGGAGATACGGCTATAGAAATGCCCCGCCTCTTCCCCGGCAAAGCAGGCAGCGCCGTATTCCACGGTGGGAAATGCGTACGTGGCGGTCTGGTAAACCGGAGGCACCAGCGCGCCACCGTGGGACAGCGGGTCGTAGCCATGGTGAATGGCCCGCGTGGAAAAACCGGTGTTGTTATGGGAGTCGCGCATGGCAACAGCCTCTGGTGGTTTGTTATAAGCTTATGCCACCGAGCTACCCGATTTTTTCCAAAATGGCCCACGCATGCGGGTGGTTATTGGGACAAAAACAATAATTGAATCATCAGGAGGGCAAATCATGCCTTCGAGCCTCGACCGCACCGACCGCGCCCTGCTCGCCGCCCTGCAGGACAACGCCCGCCTCACCGTTGCCGAACTGGCCGACCAGGTGGCACTCACCACCTCGCCCTGCTGGCGACGGGTCAAACTGCTGGAAGACAACGGCTATATCACTGGCTATCAGGCCATCCTCTCGCCCAAGTCCTTGGGGTTTGGTGTAACGGCGTTCGTCAGCATCATGATGGATTCGCACACCAAGGACATGGCGCTGGCGTTCGAGCAGCGGCTGATGGAAATTCCCGAAATCGTCGCCTGCCACAACATCTCCGGGCGTTATGACTTTTTGCTGGAGATCCTGGCGCGTGACCTGGAGTCGTTCGGCGAATTCACCCGGGAAGTGCTGCAGCGATTGCCGGGGGTTAAGGAGATTTACTCGAGCTTTTCCTACAAGGCGGTGAAGGAACGGCGGGTGATTCCGGTGTCGGAAAAACACATCTGAGACAGATCATTCCGAGTGACGCGAAGCTTCCTACTGGTTGACAGGCTGCAGCTGACATACCGCAAATTCGATTCACGTAAAGCTAGCCCATGTAGTGACCAGAAGAACCTACATGGCACAGGAC
Source organism: Pseudomonas sp. NPDC089547 (assembly GCF_050280665.1). Classification (NCBI taxonomy): domain Bacteria; kingdom Pseudomonadati; phylum Pseudomonadota; class Gammaproteobacteria; order Pseudomonadales; family Pseudomonadaceae; genus Pseudomonas; species Pseudomonas sp. NPDC089547. The sequence goes on from NZ_JBNNVS010000015.1 coordinate 33,855, forward strand.
AACACGTACTATCTCGATGAAGCGCTGTAGCCAGTTCAATAATGCAAACAGAAGTCTCATCACCAACGGGCGTGCACCAAAAGCGCGTGAAAGATCACTACAAAGGTCACGCAACCTTCATACTCCACCACGTGATTCCAATTTCCGAGAACGGATCTGTATACGACGTGGATAACTTGAGAGTAGTTACGCCAGCGGCGCATCACGACATTCACTACGGGGCCTCCGAATGACTCAAAAAGCCACGATTTCCGAATACACAGAACTTGAATTCTTAACCTTTATCAAATCAATAATCAACCCACCAGACAACATAAGCGATCAAGAGCTTGATATACAAATCATGACATTCAAGGCTTTGAGCGAACACCCCAATGGTTCAGACCTAATTTATTGGCCTGAAGCAGACGGCCTTGATACGCCTGAAGAAATTGTACGCATCATAAAAGAGTGGCGCGCAGCTAACGGAAAGTCAGGATTCAAAGCAGAATGACTCTGACACCCTGCTCACGCGGGGTGTACAACCTTAAAGCACCTTAACAGAAAATTCCCACACCCCTTCAAGACCAATCACACAGTATTCTAGGATCACCAAATAAAATAATTAGATTAAAATGGAAAATCCTCTAACGGAGTTAGCTCTAGCATGGCCGCTTGCCTTCCTGACTACATAGTTAAAAAGCTTTCAGAAAAAACATTTGAAAGCTTCGACCATTTCTCACAATCTTTCTGGTTGGCGATCGCAGAAGACCCTATCTACTGTAAGCAATTTGTCCCTGCACAACTCAACCGCCTCAAGAAAGGCTGGCCTCCTCGCGCCCCCTTTTGTGACACCGCGAAAGGCTTGCGCTCCTACCAGATTATCCACCTGCACCTGCCCGAATGGGGTGGGTTGATGTACGACGCCGCGAACCTGCGAATCATGAGCGCCATGCAGTATGCACTGTCATCGGAGGCGCCATGGTGACCAGCGGGAAGCACTGCCTTGCGGACTATACATACGCTGAATTTCAGTCGATTGTTGAAGCGTTGATACAGGCAGAGGGTTCTCCAGCCTGGCAGGACCGGTTACTCGAGCTGTTTATTGAGTTGGTAGCACATCCCGCCGGTTCGGACCTGATCTACTACCCAGGCAACGTAGAGGATATCAATGCCGAAACAGTAATGGCACTCATTGTGAAGTGGAGAGAATCGAAGGGGCTACCACTGTTCAGGGATCAGAAATGTGAACCAAATAGCTGATCAGGTGCAGGAAGCACTGAACAAGCACCAAGCGCTTTTTAGATCAATACCTGCAGGTACACTCCTATACCGTGTGCAGCCTTCTCGCCATGATGCCAACCCCGTCAGTTATCGAGCCGATTCCGATACTCGCTATGCCGACCCTGCCAGACAGGTCGGTGTTTATTACCTCGGCTTTACCGAGGAAGTTGCCATCGCCGAGTCGTTCCAGCCGGGCCAAGGCATTGATGGCCAGCCCGTGCGTCTGTCGCACCTGGAACAGACCTCCCTGCATCTGCTCAAGACAGCTCGTGAATTGTGCGTAGTGGATGTAGCGGCCCTGGCGAATCGGACCACTCATCACAAGATACGGGATATCGTGCAGGCCAAAGGTCAGGGCCGGGAGGGCTATGCACTCACCCAGGAAATCAGCCAAGCATGCATGCATCACCGCAGTGTTGATGGCCTGCTTTATCAGTCAGCGGTCTACACCATTACCGGCTCAATGAAAGGGTGCAATGTCGTGCTGTTCGAGGGCCGCTCAGAGCAGGTCGAAGCGATAAGCCATCAACCGGTGATGGCGGCCGTTCTGGCGAACGGGGAAACGGTACTAGAGTTTCTGGATAGCCTGGGTGTAGCAGTGGAGTAGAGGCACAAGCCGAATCTGTTGGGAAGGCCATATTTCACTGTCCATCGTCAAAAGCATTCACAAAGTCACGCTTGATGATTTCCACGGCTGCACTGTCATCCAGCAGTTCAAAACGTGGCAACTCGCTACCCGGCTCTCCAGGTTCGGAGTAGTCCATCCTGCCGACCAAATGCTGAACCAGAAAATTCATGGCTTCGGTGTCAGCAGGATCTACATCGAGCGACGTGATCAGCTCCTCAACAACTGCTCTCGGCTTGTTTTCGGCAAACTGAAACGACGGATAGAATTTTCTGCGATTACCAGTATTGGTGTAGGCGAGCAGCTTCCCTACTTTTGTCTTCTGGCTCAGCGCTTGTTTGCTGATACCCAGTATTTCACCGACCGCCTTGGCATCCAGCAACTCGCAACGGCTGGCGACACGCTCGAATGCGCGCGCCTTCATCCTGGCGATGGCTTCCTGATTCCGCGTTGCGACACTGCGCTTCGTTTCAACATCGACCTTGGCTAGCGCAACAAACGCTTTTTCGTCTGCCTGGGCCACCGCTTCCATTAACACCGCTTCAGATGCACGTGCAAGGTGCTCCTCGAAACGCTGCCGCAAGGCAGCTTTGACAGCTTCGATGCAAGCGAATGCCGGGTGGAGCGCTTCGCGAGTAGCAGTGGCCATGGGGAATCCTTGAATACGTAGAGGCTATTGGTAAATAAGATAGGGTCTCGATTTTTAACCGTCAACTTGTCAACAAGTCAATTTGTAAACTGGATCAGGTGACTCGGGGCTGCTGCGCAGCCCTTTCGCGACACAAGGCCGCTCCTACACGGATCGCGTCAGCCTGTGGAAAACACAAAATAAAAAACCCCGCCGAAGCGGGGTTTTTCTTGCAGCCTAGCGCTTAGATCGCGCCACGCTGACGCAGCACATCCAGCACCAGCTTCACGCCTTCGTCCACGCTGATCGACTGGGTGTCGATCACCAGGTCAGCATCCAGCGGCACATCGAACGGGAAGCTTTCGCCCGGGATGTTGTCGCCACCGGCAGCGTACAGGCCTTGCGGGTCACGCTCGCGGCAGGCCAGCGGCGAGGCCTGGACGTAAACGGTCACCAGGCGCTCCTTGCCGATCAGTGCCTTGGCCTGTTCGCGGCCTTCGGCATCCGGGGCCACGAACGCAGCCAGGGTCAGCATGCCGGCTTCGTTGAACTGGCGCGCCACATGGGCGGCGCGGCGCCAGTTCTCGGTGCGGCCGGCGCGGTCCTGTGGCAGGCCCTTGTTCAGGTCATGGCGCAGGTTCTGGCCATCGAGCACGTACACTGCACGGCCCATGTCGAACAGCTTGCGCTCCACGGCGTAGGCCAGGGTGCTCTTGCCAGCGCCGGACAGGCCGCTGAACAGCACGGTGGCTGGCTGCTGGCCGAAGCGCAGGGCGCGCTCTTCGGTGGACACGTGGGCCTGCTTGCCATGCTGGCCGGTGCTACCGTGCGGCAGGACTGGCTGAGCGATGATCATGCCGGCGCCGACGGTGCCGTTGGTCAGGCGGTCGATAACAATGAACGCACCGGTAGTGCGGTTGCTGTCGTAACCGTCCAGGGCAATGGCGCTGTCCAGGGATACCTTGACGCGGCCAATCTCGTTCAGTTGCAGGGCGCTGGCAGCGTCCTTTTCAAGGGTGTTCACATCGACCTTGTGGGTGATGCTGGCAATCGAGCCCGGCACGTAGCTGGTGGCGCGCTTGATGTCGTACTTCTTGCCCGGGAGCATCGGCTCCTCGGCCATCCAAACCAGCATGGCGTCGAACTGGTCGGTCACCGGTGGAACGTTGTCGGCGTGTACCAGCAGGTCACCACGGGAGATGTCGATCTCGTCTTCCATGGTCAGGGTCACGGCCTGGCCTGGGCCGGCGTTTTCCAGTTCACCTTCGTAGGTGACGATGGACTTGACCCGGCTGCTCTTGCCCGACGGCAGCACGACGATCTCGTCGCCCTTGTGCACCACGCCGCTGGCGAGGGTGCCGGCAAAGCCGCGGAAGTTCAGGTTCGGACGGTTGACGTACTGCACCGGGAAGCGCAGGTCGGTGAAGTTGCGGTCGGCCGAAACCTCGACGGTTTCAAGGATTTCCATCAGCGTCGGGCCGGCGTACCACGGCGACTGCTCGCTGTGGTTGACCACGTTGTCGCCCTTGAGCGCCGACATCGGCACGAAGTGCAGGCTGCTCGGGGTCAGGTTGATAGCTTCGGCGAACTTCAGGTAGTCAGCCTTGATCGACTCGAAGACGCCTTCATCGAAGCCCTTCAGGTCCATCTTGTTGACCGCCACCACGATGTGCTTGATGCCCAGCAACGAGGCAATGTAGCTGTGACGGCGGGTCTGGGTCTGCACACCGTAGCGGGCATCGACCAGGATGATCGCCAGATCACAGGTGGACGCACCGGTGGCCATGTTACGGGTGTACTGCTCGTGGCCCGGGGTGTCGGCGATGATGAACTTGCGCTTGGCGGTGGAGAAGTAGCGGTAGGCGACATCGATGGTGATGCCCTGCTCACGCTCGGCCTGCAGGCCGTCTACCAGCAGTGCCAGGTCGACTTCTTCGCCGGTGGTGCCGGACTTTTTCGAGTCACGGGTGATGGCCTCGAGGTGGTCCTCGTAGATCATCTTCGAGTCGTGCAGCAGGCGCCCGATCAGGGTGCTCTTGCCGTCATCCACGTTGCCGCAGGTGAGGAAACGCAGCAGTTCTTTACGCTCGTGCTGAGCCAGATAAGCGAGGATGTCTTCGCTGATCAAATCGGATTGGTGCGACATGGAGTAACCCTGAAAATTAGAAGTAGCCCTGACGTTTCTTGTCTTCCATGGAACCGGCGCCATCGTGGTCGATGACCCGGCCCTGGCGCTCGGAAGTGCGCGTCAGGAGCATTTCCTGGATGATGTCGGTGAGCGTTTCGGCTTCCGACTCGACAGCGCCCGTGAGCGGGTAGCAGCCGAGGGTACGGAAACGCACCTTCTTCTTGACGATGCGTGCTTTTTCTTCCTCGGAGAGGTGCTCGAGGATGCGCTCGTCGTCGATCATGATCAGGGTGCCGTTCTTCTCGATGACTTCACGCTCGGCGGCGAAGTACAGCGGCACGATCGGGATACCTTCAAGGTAGATGTACTGCCAGATGTCCAGCTCGGTCCAGTTCGACAGCGGGAAGACGCGGATCGACTCGCCCTTGTTGACCTTGCCGTTGTAGACGTTCCACAGCTCCGGGCGCTGGTTTTTCGGGTCCCAGCGGTGCTTGCTGTCACGGAAGGAGTACACACGCTCTTTGGCCCGCGACTTCTCTTCGTCGCGGCGCGCGCCACCGAAGGCTGCATCGAAACCATGCTTGTCCAGTGCCTGTTTCAGGCCCTGGGTCTTCATGATATCGGTGTGCTTGGAGCTGCCATGGGTGAACGGGTTGATGCCCTGCGCCACACCCTCAGGGTTGACGTGGGTGATCAGTTCCAGGCCCATTTCCTCGACCATCTTGTCGCGGAAGCTGTACATCTCCTGGAATTTCCACTGGGTGTCGACGTGCATCACCGGGAACGGCAGCTTGCCCGGGAAGAAGGCCTTGCGCGCCAGGTGCAGCATCACGGCGGAATCCTTGCCGATCGAGTACAGCATCACCGGGTTGTCGAACTCGGCGGCCACCTCGCGGATAATGTGGATGCTTTCCGCCTCCAGCTGTTTCAAGTGCGTCAGTTTGTCGACCATGGCTACTCACGAAAAACGATCTTATGGACGGCCTGCGGGCCGTGTTCGAGCGAGCCACTTTATCACAGCGGCTTCTTCTATTTAGGCGGCGGGCTAGATCGAAAAGGTCTAACGATATGACTGGGGGTTTGGGCTTGAACGGGGGCCGCTCTGCGGCCCATCGCCGGCAAGCCAGCTCCCACAAAGAGCTCCACAAGTCTCCTGGCCTGCGTAGTACCTGTGGGAGCGGGCGCGCCCGCGAAGAAGGCAACGCCGATATCAGATCGGATTCGGGCAATCGATGAACAGGTGTTCCACGGCAAACCGCCGCGCCAGATAGTCACCCAACGCCTGCACCCCATACCGCTCGGTGGCATGGTGCCCGGCCGCGATGAAGCTGACGCCGTTCTCGCGTGCACTGTGGTAGGTCTGCTCGGACGCCTCCCCGGTGAGGTACAGGTCCACGCCGGCCGCAATCGCGGTGTCGATGTACCCCTGCCCGCCCCCGGTGCACCATCCGACCCGGCGGATCATCTCGTCACCTTCAACCAGCAACGGCTCGCGCCCCAGCACCTCCTGCACCCGCCGGGCAAAATCGCGCGCGGTCATCGGTTCAGCCAGCGAGCCGACCAGCCCCACCACTTTGGGGTTCTCCGGGTCCAGCGGCCCTTCTACGATAATGTCCAGCTGTCGCGCCAACTGCACGTTGTTGCCGACGTCGGGGTGCACATCCAGCGGCAGGTGAAAGGCCAGCAGGCTGATATCGTTGTTCAGCAAGGTCTTCAGCCGACGCTGGCGGATACCGGTAATGCAGGGGTTCTCACCCTTCCAGAAGTAACCATGGTGCACCAGCACCAGGTCGGCCTCGGCCTCGACTGCTGCATCCAGCAACGCCTGGCTGGCGGTAACACCGCTGACGATGCGGCTGACCTGCGGCCGGCCTTCGACCTGCAGGCCATTGGGGCAATAATCCTGGATCTTCGCACTGCCCAGGTAGCGCTCGGCTTCCTCGACCAGGGTGTTGAGAGCGACGGCCATGAAAATCTCCTCGAAAACTGCGCTTTTCTCGGGCGTAACGCCCGTATAATGCCGGCCATTATGGGCCGTCGTCGGCACCGGGGGAACCGGTGTATCATCGCGCGCGCTCATGCCCCGCTGCGCGGCCAGTGGCCCCCGCTCTTTCCAGGATTCGTTCATGTTCAAGGCGTTTCGTTACTTTGGCTGGCCCCTGCTCACCGGCGTGCTGATCGCCATGTTGATCATCCAGCGGTTCCCGGAGTGGGTCGGCCTGCCCAGCCAGGACGTCAACCTGCAACAGGCACCGCAGACCACGCGCATCATGCAGGGCCCGGTGTCATACGCCGACGCCGTGACCCTGGCCGCACCTGCAGTGGTCAACCTGTACACCACCAAGGTGGTGAACAAGAGCGCCCACCCGCTGTTCGAAGACCCGCAGTTCCGCCGCTTCTTCGGCGACAACCTGCCCAAGCAGCGCCGCTGGGAGTCGAGCCTGGGCTCGGCAGTGATCATGAGCCCCGAGGGCTACCTGCTGACCAACAACCATGTCACCAGCGGCGCCGACCAGATCGTCGTAGCCCTGAAGGATGGTCGCGAGACCCTGGCACGGGTAATCGGCAGCGACCCGGAAACCGACCTGGCCGTGTTGAAGATCGACCTGAAGAGCCTGCCGGCCATCACCATCGGCCGTTCCGACACCATTCACATCGGCGACGTGTCGCTGGCCATCGGCAACCCGTTCGGCGTCGGCCAGACCGTCACCATGGGTATCATCAGCGCCACTGGCCGTAACCAACTGGGCCTGAACAACTACGAAGACTTCATCCAGACCGACGCCGCAATCAACCCAGGCAACTCGGGCGGCGCCTTGGTCGATGCCAATGGCAACCTGGTCGGCATCAACACCGCAATCTTTTCCAAGTCGGGTGGTTCGCAGGGCATCGGCTTCGCCATCCCGGTGAAACTGGCACTGGAGGTGATGAAGTCGATCGTCGAGCACGGCCAGGTAATTCGTGGCTGGCTGGGTATTGAAGTGCAGCCGCTGAGCCAGGAGCTGGCCGAGTCGTTCGGCATGAAGGACCGGCCGGGTATCGTGGTGGCGGGCATCTTCCGCGAAGGGCCGGCGGCCAAGGCGGGGCTGCAACTGGGTGACGTGATTCTGAGCATCAACGGCGAACCGGCGGGTGACGGGCGCAAGTCGATGAACCAGGTGGCACGGATCAAGCCTAACGAGAAGATCACCATCGAGGTGATGCGTAACGGGCAGCAGCTTAAGCTGGTGGCAGAGGTGGGGCTGCGGCCGCCACCGGCGCCGGCTGCCGCGCAAGAAGAAAAGTAAACCAACACGGGGTGAACCGTACCGCGGTCCCTGTAGGAGCGGCCTTGTGTCGCGATGGGGCGCGTAGCGGCCCCAGGATCTCAGCTTCGCAGCACATGTTGCCGGGGCCGCCCTGCGGCCCTTTCGCGACACAAGGCCGCTCCTACAAGTACCGCGTCAGCCGCCCCGATGGGGCGGCCCCGGTTACATCAATGCAGGATCTGGCTCAGGAACAACTTGGTCCGGTCACTGCGCGGTCGGTCGAAGAAATCGTCCGGCGCCGCCTGCTCCACGATCTCCCCTTTGTCCATGAAGATCACCCGGTTCGCCACCGTGCGGGCAAAGCCCATCTCGTGGGTCACGCAGAGCATGGTCATGCCATCTTCGGCCAGGCCCACCATGGTATCGAGCACTTCCTTGACCATTTCCGGGTCCAGCGCCGAGGTCGGCTCGTCGAACAGCATGATCTTCGGCTTCATGCACAAGGCGCGGGCAATCGCCACACGCTGCTGCTGGCCCCCGGACAACTGCCCTGGGTACTTGTGCGCCTGTTCAGGGATACGCACGCGCTCCAGATAATGCATGGCAATTTCCTCAGCCTTGCGCCGGGGCATCTTGCGCACCCACATCGGCGCCAGGGTGCAGTTTTCCAGGATGCTCAGGTGCGGGAACAGATTGAAGTGCTGGAACACCATGCCCACTTCGCGGCGGATGGCTTCGATCTGCTTGAGGTCGTTGGTCAGCTCCACGCCATCCACCACGATGCGCCCCTGCTGGTGTTCTTCCAGGCGGTTGAGGCAACGGATGGTGGTGGATTTGCCCGAACCGGACGGCCCGCACAGCACGATACGCTCGCCCTGGCGCACGTTCAGGTTGATGTCCTTGAGCACATGGAACTGGCCATACCACTTGTTCACACCCTGCATCTGGATGATGCCTTCGGGGCCGGCAGGCTGCTTGATCGCTTCACTCATTTCGAAACTCCTAACGCTTGTGGCCAGTGTCCAGCTTGCGCTCCAGGTGCATGGAGTAGCGGGACATACCGAAACAGAAAATCCAGAACACCAGGGCGGCGAACACATAGCCCTCGGTAGCCATGCCCAGCCAGGCCGGGTCGGCGGCGGCTTGCTTGACGCTGTTCAGCAGGTCGAACAGGCCGATGATGATCACCAGGCTTGTGTCCTTGAACAGGGCAATGAAGGTGTTGACGATGCCCGGGATCACCAGCTTCAGCGCCTGAGGCAGAATCACCAGGCCCATCGAACGCCAGTAGCCCAGGCCCATGGCCGCAGCGGCTTCGTACTGGCCTTTGGGAATGGCCTGCAGGCCACCGCGCACCACCTCGGCGATATACGCCGACTGGAACAGGATCACGCCGATCATCGCCCGCAGCAGCTTGTCGAAGCTCATGCCTTCGGGCAGGAACAACGGCAGCATCACCGACGACATGAACAGCACGGTGATCAACGGCACGCCGCGCCAGAACTCGATGAAGGTCACGCACACCACCTTCACAGCCGGCATCCTCGAACGCCGGCCCAGGGCCAGCAGGATGCCCAGCGGCAAGGCGCCGACGATGCCCACGGTGGCGATCACCAGGGTCAGCATCAGCCCGCCCCACTGGCTGGTGGCCACGGTTTCCAGGCCAAGCACGCCGCCATGCAGCAGGGTGTAGGCCAGGATCGGGTACAGCACCAAAAAGCCCAGGCCATAAAAGGCCTTGCGCGGGAAGCGCTTGATGAACAGCGGCGCGGCGCCGAGCACGGCAAGCCACACGGTCAGGTCCACGCGCCAGCGCAACTCGGCCGGGTAGTAGCCATACATGAACTGGCCGAAGCGTTGCTGCACGAACACCCAGCAGGCGCCTTCCTTGGTGCAGTCGGCACGGGTGGTACCGACCCAGTTGGCGTCGATCAACGCCCACTGGATGAGCGGCGGCACGATCAGCCACACCAGGTAGATGGCAAACAGGGTCAGCAGCGTGTTGAGCCAGCTGGAAAACAGATTGGCACGCATCCATGCGAGCACGCCGACGGTTTTCACCGGTGGCGGCATGTCGGGTTTGAAAACATGGGCATTCACGGGCGTATCCTCACCGCTCGATCAGCGCAATGCGCTTGTTGTACCAGTTCATCAGCAGCGAAATGCTGATGCTGATGGCGAGATAGACACTCATGGTGATGGCAATCACCTCGATGGCCTGGCCGGTCTGGTTGAGCACGGTACCGGCAAACAGCGAGACCATCTCCGGATAGCCGATACCGGCCGCCAGCGACGAGTTCTTCGCCAGGTTCAGGTACTGGCTGGTCAGCGGCGGAATGATCACCCGCAGTGCCTGGGGGATGATCACCTTGCGCAGGGTTGGCCCTTCGCGCAGGCCCAGCGAGCGTGCGGCTTCGGTCTGGCCATGGCTGACCGAACGGATGCCGGAGCGCACGATTTCAGCGATGAAGGCTGCCGTGTAGATCGTCAGTGCCAACGTCAGCGCCAGCAGCTCAGGGATCAGCACCCAGCCACCGACGAAGTTGAAGCCCTTCAGCTGCGGCACTTCCCAGGTCACCGGGCTGCCGAACACCAGCACGCTCAGGCCCGGGATGGCGATGAGCAGCGCCAGCCCCACCCAGAACTTGTGGAACGGCACACCGGTCTCGTCGAAGCGTTTGTTGGCGTAACGCACCATCACGACGATGGCGGCAATGGCGACCGCCAAGGCAACGACGAACGGCCAGAAGCCGTCGGTCATCGAAGCGCCGGGCATGTTCAAACCGCGGTTACTGATGAAGAAGGTGTCGTCGATATTGATGCTGCCCCGCGGTCCCGGCAGGGTCAGGAACACGGCGAAGTACCAGAACAGGATTTGCAACAGCGGCGGGATGTTGCGGAAGGTTTCCACATATACGGTCGCGAGCTTGTTGATCATCCAGTTTGGCGACAACCGCGCCACACCGATGATGAAGCCCAGGATCGTCGCCAGGATGACACCGATGAAGGTGACCAGCAGGGTATTGAGCAGGCCGATGACGAACACCCGCGCATAGCTGTCTGACTCCACATAGGGGATCAGGTGCTGGGCGATGCCGAAGCCGGCGCTGCGGTCGAGAAAGTCGAAGCCCGAGGTGATACCCCGGTGTTGCAGGTTGGTTTGCGTGTTGTGGAACAGGTACCAGCCCAGGCCGACCACGAACACGATCGTGAGGATCTGGAACAGCCACGCGCGCACACGCGGATCATTAAGGGACAAGCCCTTGGGTGCGCCGATTTGATTTTGCATGAAGTGCCCCGGACAGTAGGGATTCGAACAGCCTGCGGCGGCGGGATGCCGCCGCAGGGTGCAGCCATCAGCGCACAGGTGGCGCGTACTGGATGCCGCCGTTGTTCCACAGGGCGTTCATGCCACGGTCGATCTTCAGGTCGGTGCTCTGGCCCAGGTTCTTCTCGAACACTTCGCCGTAGTTGCCGACTTGCTTCACGATTTGCACTACCCAGTCTTTGGGCAGCTTGAGGTCCTTGCCGTACTCGCCGTCACCACCCAGCAGGCGGGCCACGTCCGGGTTCTTGGTGGCCTTGGCCTCGGCTTCGACATTCTTCGAAGTGATGCCCGCCTCTTCGGCATTGAGCATGGCGAACAGGGTCCACTTGACGATGCTGAACCACTCCTCGTCGCCTTTACGCACCACCGGGCCCAGGGGCTCCTTGGAGATGGTTTCCGGCAGTACCACGTACTCGGTCGGCGCCGCCAGCTTGGAACGCTGGGCGAACAGCTGCGACTTGTCCGAGGTCAGCACGTCGCAACGGCCCGATTCCAGCGACTTGGCGCTTTCGTCCGAGGTGTCGAAGGTGATCGGGGTGTACTTCAGGTTGTTGGCGCGGAAGAAGTCCGACACGTTCAGCTCGGTGGTGGTACCGGCCTGGATACAAATGGTCGCGCCATCGAGTTCCTTGGCACTGGAAACACCCAGCTTCTTGTTGACCAGGAAGCCGACACCGTCGTAGTAGGTGACGCCTGCAAACACCAGGCCCATGCCGGCATCGCGCGAGCTGGTCCAGGTGGTGTTGCGCGACAGCACGTCAACCTCGCCCGACTGCAGGGCAGTGAAGCGTTCCTTGGCGTTGAGCTGGCTGAACTTGACCTTGGTGGCATCGCCGAACACGGCGGCGGCCACGGCGCGGCACACATCGGCGTCGATGCCGACGATCTTGCCCTGCGCATCAGGTACGGAGAAGCCCGGAAGGCCGTCGCTCACGCCACACTGGACGAAGCCCTTCTTCTTGACCGCATCGAGGGTGGCGCCGGCCTGGGCAGTGCTCACGGCGCCCAGTGCGGCGGCAGCGGTCAGGACTGCCAGGGTGGTTTTCAACATCTTCATTCACAACCTCCAAATCGCTCTTGTTGTATCGAGCCGGAATTGCACCGCACCCTTTTGAGGCGTATCCGACCCGTATTGGCTTGTTATTGGGTCAATTGGCGCAATGGGCTGTTCTGTGACAGCCTTCGCGTGCAAAGGGTGTTACCGTCACGGCCTGCCCTTTGCATCACAGAATGGATTGCAAAGCGCGTACCAGAATTTGCAGCTGTAGCGTTTAAGCGCTCGTCAAGTAGGGAAAGTTGTATCGTTGCGACATTCTTTTTCCGACAATCATTTGCAGCGCCTTCTTTTCAGGCACGCCCTAACAAGACCCGCACACTTTCGGAGCAGTCATGACCAACCCGCTGATTCTTGAACCACAGAAAACCGCTGACGCCTGTGTGATCTGGTTGCACGGTTTGGGGGCCGACCGTTACGACTTCCTACCGGTAGCCGAATTCATGCAGGAGCGTCTGCCCAGCACCCGCTTCATCATGCCCCAGGCCCCCACCCGCCCCGTGACCATCAACGGCGGCTACGCCATGCCCAGTTGGTATGACATCAAGGCCATGACACCAGCCCGTGCCATTGACGAAGTGCAACTGGAAGAGTCGGCCGATCAGGTGATTGCCCTGGTCAAGGCCGAGCAGGCCAAAGGCATCAACCTGTCGCGGATCTTCCTGGCCGGTTTCTCCCAAGGTGGTGCGGTGGTGCTGCACACTGCTTATATAAAGTGGCAAGAAGCACTCGGCGGGGTGATCGCCCTGTCCACCTACGCCCCCACCTTCCACAACCAGCACCAGTTGAGTGCCTGTCAGCAACGCACGCCGGCCCTGTGCCTGCATGGCGTGCATGACCCGGTGGTGATCCCCTCCATGGGCCGTACCGCCTTCGAGTATCTGAACACCTGGGGTATCGCCGCCCGCTGGCACGAGTACCCGATGGAGCACGAAGTGGTGGTCGAAGAGCTGAACGACATCCAGCTCTGGCTGAGCGAGCAACTGCAATAAGCCAGTGCCGCCTGTAGTTGTAAGGCTATTCCACTACGCCGCGCCCGATTCTTGCTTTACACTGCCCGGCGTACATTCCTTAACCAGTTGATGAGACGATCGTGCTCAAGGCACTCAAGAAAATTTTCGGCAAGGGAGACGCCGCGCCACAGGCCGTCGCTCCTGCTGCCAGCGTGACGCCGCCTGCGCCCGCCCCCGCCGCAGAGGCCCGGCCCGCGCCCAAACCGGCCGCCCCACGCGCCAAACCTGCCCCAAAGGCTGAACGGCCTACCGCCACGCCAACAGCCGATACCCCGGCCAAGGACAAACCGCGTCGCGAGCGCAAGCCCAAGCCGCAGGCCAGCCTGTGGAAACCGGAAGACTTCGTGGTCGAGCCACAGGAAGGCAAGACCCGCTTCCACGACTTCAAGTTGTCCAACGAACTGATGCACGCCATCCACGACCTGGGCTTCCCGTACTGCACGCCGATCCAGGCGCAGGTGCTGGGTTACACCCTGGCTGGCCAGGACGCCATCGGCCGGGCCCAGACTGGTACCGGCAAGACGGCGGCATTCCTGATTTCGATCATTTCCCAGTTGCAGCAGACGCCACCGCCCAAGGAACGTTACATGGGCGAACCGCGCGCGCTGATCATCGCGCCGACCCGCGAGCTGGTGGTACAGATCGCCAAGGACGCCGTCGCCCTGACCAAGTACACCGGCCTGAACGTGATGAGCTTCGTCGGCGGCATGGACTTCGACAAGCAGCTCAAGGCCCTGGAAGCGCGCCACTGCGACATTCTGGTGGCCACCCCTGGCCGCTTGCTGGACTTCAACCAGCGCGGCGAGGTGCACCTGGACATGGTCGAGGTGATGGTGCTGGACGAAGCCGACCGCATGCTCGACATGGGTTTCATCCCGCAGGTACGCCAGATCATTCGCCAGACGCCGCCAAAAAGCGAGCGCCAGACCCTGCTGTTCTCCGCCACCTTCACCGACGACGTGATGAACCTGGCCAAGCAGTGGACCACCAACCCGGCCATCGTCGAGATCGAGCCGGAAAACGTTGCCAGCGATACGGTCGAGCAGCATGTCTACGCAGTGGCGGGCAGCGACAAGTACAAGCTGCTGTACAACCTGGTGACCCAGAACAAGTGGGAACGGGTAATGGTGTTCGCCAACCGCAAGGACGAAGTGCGGCGCATCGAGGAAAAACTGGTACGCGACGGCATCAATGCCGCCCAGCTGTCGGGCGACGTGCCGCAGCACAAGCGCATTCGCACCCTGGAAAGCTTCCGCGAAGGGCGCATTACCGTGCTGGTGGCGACTGACGTGGCCGGGCGAGGCATTCACATTGATGGCATCAGCCACGTGATCAACTTCACCCTGCCAGAAGACCCGGACGATTATGTGCACCGCATTGGCCGGACCGGCCGTGCGGGGGCCAATGGCGTGTCGATCAGCTTTGCCGGTGAGGATGACTCCTACCAGCTGCCGGCGATCGAAGAGCTGCTGGGGCGCAAGATCAAGTGTGAGATGCCGCCGGATGAGCTGCTGAAACCGGTGCCGCGCAAGCATCACTGATTTAGCAGCGCTAGCCGCGCCCTTGTAGGAGCGGCCTTGTGTCGCGAAAGGGCCGCGCAGCGGCCCCAGGATTTCAGCATAAATGCAGAGATTGCTGGGGCCGCTGCGCGGCCCTTTCGCGACATAAGGCCGCTCCTACAAAAGCGATCTGTGCCCTGCCTTACCAGCGCCCGGCGGCATCCTGGTCACTCTGCTTCCCTTCCACCCACCTTGGCCCGTCCTGGGTATTCTCCTTCTTCCAGAACGGCGCCCGGGTCTTCAGGTAGTCCATGATGAAGTTGCAGGCATCGAACGCCGCCTGCCGATGGGCACTGGCCACCCCCACGAACACAATCGGCTCACCTGGCTCCAGCGCCCCTATGCGGTGCAACACCTCCACCTTGAGCAACGGCCAGCGCTGCTCGGCTTCGGCCACGATCTTGGCCAAGGCCTTTTCGGTCATGCCCGGATAATGCTCAAGGAACATCCCCGCCACTTCGCGACCATCGTTGAAATCCCGCACATAGCCGACAAAACCCACCACCGCGCCCACGCCGACGTTGGCCGCATGCATGGCGTTGACCTCGACTCCCGGGTCGAACGCGCCCTCCTGCACTCGCACTGCCATGTTCAGCCTCCGGTCACCGGCGGGAAGAACGCCACTTCATCACCCTCTTCCAACGGCTCATCGAGCTTGCACAGCTCTTCGTTGCGCGCGCACATCAGGTTCTGCTCAGCCAGCAGTTCATATGGCCCGCCCTTGCCCAACAAGGCCTGGCGCACATCGTCAATAACCTTGAACTCACCCTCCACCCGCTCGGCATCCACGCCCAGCAGCTCGCGGTAACGGGCGAAGTACATCACCTTGATCTTCATCACGCCTGCACCTTGTAGTGGCCACTCTTGCCGCCGACTTTCTCCAGCAAGCGTACCTGCTCGATGACCATGCCTTTATCCACCGCCTTGCACATGTCGTAGATCGTCAGCGCAGCCACGCTGGCAGCGGTCAGCGCTTCCATCTCCACACCGGTCTGCCCGGCCAGCTTGCAACGGGCGACAATACGTACCGCGTCCTGGCCCTCGGTACTGAGTTCGACCTTGACGCTGGTCAGCATCAGTGGGTGGCACAACGGGATGAGGTCGCTGGTCTTCTTCGCCGCCTGGATGCCGGCGATACGCGCCACGGCGAACACATCGCCCTTGGGGTGTTCCCCGTCGACGATCATCTGCAAGGTCTGCGGCAACATCCGCACCCGCGCCTCGGCGACGGCCTCGCGCTCGGTCACCGCCTTTTCAGTGACGTCGACCATGTTGGCCCGCCCCTGGGAATCAAGATGTGTCAGCACTGCTCTGCTCCTGTGAAGGGAACCCACAGTGTAAACCTGGCAGTCAGGAAAACTGTACGAGAAAACTCATCGAGATGGCCCACCTGTACACGACAACAAATCTTTATTAAAAAACATTATTTTGTAGAAGCATTAAATCAGCATTTATCATAATTAGCTTATGCGAAAAAAACCTTTCCAATAGCGTTTTTATCGCATTACCTTCGCTAACGAACCGCACACAATGTTTACAGGACACCCCTGAACCCCTCCTCGCCACCCTTACCTTGCTGCACCCATACAACGGGCCAGTGCCAGGCTTAATGGACTTTTTCTAGCACATGCCAGCTATTGCCCCTTCCACGCGTGCCAATACCCCCGTGCGCACGATGCTCGCCAGTACGTTGCTGCTCGCGTCGATACCCACAGTGGCAAGCGCCGCCACATCCGACGCCACCCTTGGCACAGTCACCGTGATTTCCACCGGGTTACGCGGGCAGGAGCGCACCGTGGCCAATAGCCCGGCGCCCATTGATGTGATCAATAGCGAACAGTTGCTCAAGACCGGCCGCGCCGAGCTGTCCGAAGCGATCTCCAAACTGCTGCCGTCGTTCAACTTCGGCACCAATATCGCCGGCTACAATTCGGTCACCCGCCCGCTCAGCAACCGCAGCCTTGGCCCGGCGTACACGCTGGTGCTGGTGAACGGCAAACGCAGGCACAACGGCGCCACCGGCCAGCGCGGCTCGATCGACAACAGCGGTGCCAACGCGGTAGACATCGACCTGATTCCAGTCAGCGCGGTGGACCACATCGAAGTGCTCAAGGACAGCGCTGCGGCGCAATACGGCTCAGATGCCGTGGCAGGCGTTATCAATATCATCCTGCGTTCCGATAACGCTGGCGGCCACCTTGAAAGCAGTTACGGCAGGCTGTTCTCCGGTGAGGGTGAAACCATCAAGGTCGCGGGCAACCAGGGCTTCGAGCTCGGCGAGAACGGTTTTTTCCACCTGTCCGCCGATGCCCGCAAGCGCGGCAGCGCATCCTGGAACAACAAGGCCGACAGCAGCGTCCGGGCTTTTCAGGACCCGGCCAAGGAAGCAGCATGGGACCGCGAGGCGATCAAGAACGGCGACCCCGAGCTGAAGGCGTTCAACCTGGCCTACAACGCCGAACTGCCGCTGGACGCCCTCACCCTCTATTCGTTCTCCACTTATGGCGAGCGTGACGCCGAAGCCGCTAACTATTTCCGCCTGCCCACCGGTACCGCGTCAGTACCCGAGGTATTCCCGGACGGCTACTACCCGCTGAACAACATCAAGGACCGGGACTACCAGTTCCTGTTCGGTGGCAAGGGGCAAGTGGCGGACTGGAACTGGGACCTGAGCACCACGTACGGTCGCAACAATGTGCATCACTCCAGCGACCTAAACATCAACCCGTCCCTGGGCACCACTTCGCCGACACGGTTCGATAACCTGGCCACCTTCCGCTTCGAGCAGTGGGTAAACAACCTGGACATCACGCGCCGTTCCGACAGCCTGTTCAATCTCACTGCACCGGTTCAGGTCTCGGCAGGCCTGGAACATCGCTGGGAACGGTTCAGCACCTTTGCCGGGGACCCGGAAGCTTACATTACCGGTGCCTATCCGGCGGCCTCTGGCGCCCAGGCGGCAGTCACTATCCGCCCTGAAGATGAAGTCAGCCTGATCCGCAACAACTATGCCGGCTATCTCGACCTGGCCTTCGACCTGACCGACCGCTGGTTTCTCGACGTCGCCGGCCGCGTCGAGCATTACGACGACGACTCTGGCAATACTTTCGGCCTGAAGGTCAATTCGCGTTACGAACTGACCGATAACGTCGCTGTCCGTGGCACAGTCGGCACGGGGTTCCGCGCGCCCTCCCTAACCCAGATCGGCTATACCGTGGCAGACAACCGCGTCGCCACCGACGTGAATGGCAACGTGGTGCCAGCAGTCACCCGCCTTACCCCGTCTGGCAGCGCACTGGCCCAGGCCCTGGGCGGCGACGACCTGAAACCTGAGAAGTCCCGCAACCTGGGCCTGGGCCTGACCTGGCAACCGGCGCCGCGCACCAGCATCACGGCCGACGCCTATCTGATCGACATCGACGATCGCATCGCCCTCACCACCAACATTTATGACCAGGGTAATGGCGTCATCAACAGCATCCTGGCCGCCCAAGGTGTCGCTCAAGGCACCTGGGTCAACTATTACACCAACGCCTTCGACACCCGCACCCGCGGCCTCGATATCGTTGCCGATCACACCACCGGGCTGGGTGCCTGGGGTGATATCCGCTGGAACCTGGCATTCAACTGGAACAAGACCACTATCGAAGGCACACGGGACACGCCAGCTGCCTTGGCCAATTCGGGGGTAAACCTGGTGGGTCGCGACCGCGAGGGCGACCTGACCGACGCCTCGCCTAAGACGAAGTGGATCGTCGGCGCCAACTGGAAGGTTTCGGACTTGGCGATCAACCTGCAAACAACCCGTTATGGCTCAGTCAAGACGCTGGCCGTGAACCCCAGCGGCGACCGGAGTTTCGGCGCCAAATGGATCACCGACCTGGACGTAAGCTACACCTTCGCCGAGCACTTCACGCTCAGCGTGGGCGGCACCAACATCTTTGATGTACGCCCTGATGACCATGCTGTCTACAGCAGCCTGGGTTTGGCACCCTACGGTAACCCGCCGTTCTACCCCGGTGGAGGCTACTGGTACACCAAGGTAGCGTACGACTTCTGACCCTTGCCCACTACCGCATCAGGCAACAGCGCGGGCCTGCCATGGCAGGCCCGCGCTGTTGAATTACAGATGCGACTCGGCGTACTCGGCCAGCACCGACCGTGGCACACCTTGCAGGGTGATATGCACGCCGTGGGGGAAGTCCTTGAAGCGCTCGGTCAGGTAGGTCAGGCCCGAGCTGGTCGCGGACAGGTAGGGGGTGTCGATCTGCGCCAGGTTACCCAGGCAGACCACCTTGGAACCGGAGCCGGCGCGGGTGATGATGGTTTTCATCTGGTGCGGCGTCAGGTTCTGGCACTCGTCGATCAGGATCAGGCTTTGCTGGAAGCTGCGACCACGAATGTAGTTCAGCGACTTGAACTGCAACGGCACGCGCTCAAGGATGTACTCGACGCTGCCATGGGTGCTTTCGTCATCCATGTGCAAGGCTTCGAGGTTGTCGGTAATCGCACCCAGCCAGGGCTCCATTTTCTCCGCTTCGGTGCCCGGCAGGAAGCCGATCTCCTGGTCCAGCCCCTGCACGCTGCGGGTGGCAATGATGCGCCGGTAGCGCTTGCTGACCATGGTCTGCTCGATGGCGGCGGCCAGGGCCAGGATGGTCTTGCCGGAACCGGCGGCGCCGGTCAGGTTTACCAGATGGATATCCGGGTCGAGCAGGGCGAACAGCGCCAGGCTCTGATGGATGTCGCGTGGTTTCAGCCCCCATGCCTCCTGGTGCAACAGGGGTTCCTGGTGCAGGTCAAGCAGCAGCAGTTCATCGTTGCGAATGCCTTTGATCCAGCCAACGAAGCCCTGCTCATCAATGATGAACTCGTTGATGTGCACGGCTGGCAGGTTGTCGATCATCTGCACCCGATGCCAGGTGCGGCCGCGCTCTTGGCGGGTGTCGACCTTGCTCACCCGGTCCCAGAACGAGCCGGTAACCGAATGGTAGCCCTTGGACAGCAAGGACACGTCATCCACCAGCTGGTCGGTGCTGTAGTCCTCGGCCGCAATGCCACAGGCACGGGCCTTCAGGCGCATGTTGATGTCTTTGGTAACCAGCACCACATCCAGGTCGGTGCGCCGGCTGCGTACTTCAAGCAGGGTGTTGATGATGATGTTGTCGTTGAGGTTTTCCGGCAACAACTTGCTGGGCTCGTTGCGCGGGCTCATCAGGATCGACAGGAAGCCCTTGGGCCCACTCTTGTTACGCTGGATCGGCACGCCCTGCTCCACATCGCTGGGCGAAGCATCACCCAGGGTCTGGTCGATCAGGCGAATGGCCTGGCGGCATTCGGCGGCGATGGTCTGTTTACCGGTCTTGAGCTTGTCGAGTTCCTCCAGCACCGTCATCGGAATGCCGACATGGTGCTCCTCGAAGTTCAGTAACGCGTTGGGGTCGTGAATCAGGACGTTGGTATCGAGCACATAGAGGATTGGCTTGCTGGAGGAAGGGTTGCGTCCTTGGTCATCCATACTCGGTCACCTTATGTCGAAGCCATACGGCGCGGTCTGTTGCGCCGCAAAGTGACTACCGCTCTCCCCGTATCCGCGTTGTTACGGGCGGGAAGCGAACCTGCTCAGGTGGGCCTGGATGACGCCACCTGTGCTGCAGGAATCGGCTGTCTGGTTTCTTCATACCGCAAAAACCATGACCGAAAAAAGCATTTTTACGTCTTTTTGAAGTTTATTTTTCCGATTGACGAAGAGGCCTTGGCGGCGAGGCCAGAGGGGACTACGCTCAGAAGTCATACCCTCTAATCGCTATATCCATATTCCCGGCAACCCTCCCAACCGATCCCGCTTTGCGCGGTATTACGCAGCAGCCATTCCACCGCGGGCTGGGCCTTGGGCGCGCTGTCATGGAACTGGATCACCCCTTTGCGCCACAACAGCATCAGCGTCAGCACGCGTTGCGCCGAAGCCTCTGCGCCCAGGGCGCCATCGTCCTCGGCATCGATATCCCACAACGATACCCGCAGTTGCTGCGTGGCCATGAACGCCTCGCCATCAGCACGGCGTTGGCCATAAGGCGGGCGGAACAGCGGCACATACTGGTCCGGTAAGTCCGCCTGCACCCGCGCCTGACTGCGCCGCAACGAGTCCTGCCAATCCGTCCACTGGGCATGGGAACGGTATTCCCAGCCTTGAATGCCCACACACTGCCCGCGATACAGTTGGCGCAACGCATTCGCCGCACCCGCGTCACGGCGTTGCTGCAAGCGGTTGCCCAGCACGAAGAACGTGCCCTGAAGCTTCTGCCGACGCAGGTAATCCGTCAGCAGGTCGGTATTCCCGCCATCCGGCCCGGGCCCGCCGACGAAGGTCAACAGGAACATGCGGTCGTTCAGTTGATCACCGTTGCGCTCGCGCGAAGACAACCGCTCCACTTCGCTGCTGGTCTGCGGCAGCAGTGCTGCCTTGCGCAATTGATCGTCCAGGTAACGCACATGGAACTGATGGCTTGGCTCGATCCAGGTGGTATAGAACGTGCCGACATCCGCAGCGAACGTCGCTGCCTGTGTGCGCAAATCCGCCATTGAGGTTACCGGGTAGCAGAATGACGCATCCTGCTCGCAGCTGCGCTGGGCTTGTCCATAACCTTCCCACAGCCTTTGCCACATGCGCGCCCTCACCTGGCGCACCTTCTGCAGGTTGATCTGCCGCAGCCCCAGCCGCGACGCCAGCGCCGCATCGTCCAGCAGTTCGCTTTCGTGCAACACCTGGGCGAACGAGAGGATCTCGGCACGCGAGGCCACATCGAACAGCGCCGGGCTGTCCAGTTGCTCGGGCCAAAGGCTGCGGTCCAGGCTTACCTGGGGTGAAGGGGCGGCTTGCACGGCCAGGCTCAACAGCGCGGCCAGCAAGGCAAAGGCAATGCGCACGGGGAAGGCTCCGCAACGGCAAAACGCGAACTATAGCGCCTGTACCGCCCCATGGTCTGTGACTATCGTCGCCATAGTTTGGACTTGCACCGCCCAGCCCGTAGAATCTCCGGCCAACGATGCCAGGAGCCGACCCGATGCTGACGGTGATTTCCCCCGCCAAGACCCTCGACTACGATACCCCGCCGGTAACCGAGCGCTTCACCCTGCCCCAGTACCTGGACGACTCTCAGGAACTGATCCAGCAGCTGCGCGAACTGTCGCCTGCACAGATCAGCGATCTGATGCACCTGTCCGACAAGCTCGCCGGCCTGAACGCCGCCCGTTTCGGCAGCTGGACTCCGGACTTCACCCCCGCCAATGCCAAGCAGGCGCTGCTGGCGTTCAAGGGTGACGTGTACACCGGCCTCGACGCCGAGAGCCTGGGCGAAGACGACTTCAGCCACGCGCAAAACCACCTGCGCATGCTCTCGGGCCTTTACGGCCTGCTGCGCCCGCTGGACCTGATGCAACCCTACCGTCTGGAAATGGGCACCAAGCTGGCCAACGCCCGCGGCAAGGACCTGTACGCCTTCTGGGGCACGCGCATCAGCGAATGGCTGAACCAGGCCCTGGCCGAACAGGGCGATGACGTGCTGCTGAACCTGGCCAGCAACGAGTACTTCAGCGCGGTAAAACGCAGTGCCCTGAAGGCCCGGGTGATCAACGTCGACTTCAAGGACTGGAAAAACGGCCAGTACAAGATCATCAGCTTCTACGCCAAGAAAGCCCGCGGCATGATGAGCCGGTTCGTCATTCAGCAACGCATCAGCGACCCGGAGCAACTCAAGCAGTTCGATGTGCAGGGGTACTACTACAGTGCCGAGCAGTCCAAGCCAGACCATCTGGTGTTTTTGCGCGATCATCCGGGCGAGTAAGCCTGCCAGGCCCTCTTCGCGGCTAAAGCCGCTCCCACAGGATCACCACAGTTTTGAATACTGGGATATCCCTGTGGGAGCGGGCGTGCCCGCGAAGAATCCAACGCAAGGCATGGCACCGGCTGCGCCGGTGTTCGCGGGCACGCCCGCTCCCACAGATACTGCACTGGCTTCGGGTTCACTTTGAACCTGTGGGAGCGGCTTTAGCCGCGAAGAGGCCAGCAGCCCGGATAAATCCTCCTGCCCTGCAACAGGGCACACTGCAAACCGCCATTACGCCAAAAAACCGGCGCCAAAATTTCTCCAGACCTGTCGTTATCGCCAACCGTCATAAGACCGCTCATACCTTTTTTGACGATTTTTGAAAAATATTTTTCGATACTGGCATAAAAATATCTCGCAACAGTTTCACCCTTGATACACAGGGACGAAACCCCCGCGTGCTATCAAATTGAAACTGCCTACAACTGAATAAATATTTAGAAATCTTTCATCCGGGCGAAACCCACTCAGGAACTTCTCCTGCAACCTGCCGCTCATAGTGCCGTAACGAATTTCCTGCCCCTGGGCTGTGAGAGATGACTTACAGATGACACGGGCAGGTATCCATTACCCGCCTAGATAACTTCGACAGGTATCACGGAAATCCCGAAACCCTGTCCACGCAGGAGAAGCGCGCCCCTTACGAATCGTCCTAGTGGTTGATTTCAAAGGATTTTTCCACTTGAAAGAACAAGCACAGCAACGCGCCAAGTAGCGTATTGCAATAAAGACGGCTGCATTTCAGGGCACGTTTTTTAATTGATGGCTTTTTACTGCCAACGTTGAGTGCATAACTTTTTGCGCTCCGGATTTGTTTTGCCTGCGCTCGGCGAAGTGTGCATTCGCCATGGACCCGTGCGCCCGAAAACTGTTGTTAATCAACCCGGCCGGCACTTCTGGTAAGCGTCGGCGTGATAAACACATGAGGTGATAGCGATGCGTATCAGCATCTTTGGTTTGGGTTATGTGGGTGCAGTCTGTGCAGGCTGCCTGACGGCGCGTGGCCATGAAGTGATCGGTGTGGACGTGTCCAGCACCAAGATCGACCTGATCAACCAGGGCAAGTCGCCCATCGTCGAACCTGGCCTGGAAGCACTGCTGCAACAGGGCATCGCCAATGGCCGCCTGCGCGGCACCACAGACTTCGCCGAAGCCATCCGTGCCAGCGACGTGTCGATGATCTGCGTGGGTACGCCCAGCAAGAAAAACGGCGACCTGGGCCTGGAGTACATCGAGTCGGTGTGCCGCGAAATCGGCTACGTGCTGCGTGACACCACCCGCCGTCACACCATCGTGGTGCGCAGCACCGTGTTGCCTGGCACCGTCAAGAACGTGGTCATCCCGATCCTCGAGGACTGCTCGGGCAAAAAGGCCGGCGTCGACTTCGGCGTGGCGGTCAACCCGGAATTCCTGCGTGAAAGCACCGCGATCAAGGACTACGACCAGCCACCGATGACCGTCATCGGCGAACTGGACAGCGCCAGCGGCGACATCCTGCAAGCCCTCTACGAAGAACTCGACGCCCCGGTCATCCGCAAGCCGATCGAAGTGGCCGAGATGATCAAGTACACCTGCAACGTGTGGCACGCCACCAAGGTCACCTTCGCCAACGAGATCGGCAACATCGCCAAGGCCGTGGGCGTCGATGGCCGCGAAGTGATGGACGTGGTCTGCCAGGACACCGTGCTGAACCTGTCCCAGTACTACATGCGCCCTGGTTTCGCCTTCGGCGGTTCGTGCCTGCCCAAGGACGTGCGCGCCCTCACCTACCGTGCCGCCAGCCTCGATGTACGCGCACCACTGCTCGACTCGCTGATGCGCAGCAACGAATCGCAGGTGCAGAACGCCTTCGAGCTGATCGAAGCCCACGACAAGCGCAAGGTCGCCCTGCTGGGCCTGAGCTTCAAGGCCGGTACCGACGACCTGCGCGAAAGCCCACTGGTAGAGCTGGCCGAGCGCCTGATCGGCAAGGGCTACCAGCTGGACATCTACGACGAGAACGTCCAGTACGCCCGTGTACACGGCGCCAACAAGGACTACATCGAGTCGAAGATCCCGCACGTGTCGTCGCTGCTCAACGCCGACTTCCAGCAGGTGATCGACAACGCCGACATCATCGTGCTCGGCAACCGCGACGAGCAGTTCCGCGCGCTGGCCCAGCAAGCGCCAGCCGGCAAGCAGGTGATCGACCTGGTCGGTTTCATGAGCAAACCGACCTGCACCACCAGCCGCACTGAAGGCATCTGCTGGTAAGTGCCTGGCCGGGCAGCGCAAGCCTCCCCACTTGCGCTGCCCACCCTCCCCCGAATTCTCGACGGATGCTGAACATGCAAAGGCTCCAGACCGTGCTGTTGCAGTGCGCCGGGTGGCTGCTCTACATGAGCCTGCTCATGCTGATCGCCCTGGCCCTGCCAGCCGATATCTTCGACTCGCAGTCGAAGCACTTCATCTTCCTGGTCGGCGCAGTCGGCATCTGGCGCTATTCCATGGGCGCCACCCATTTCATCCGCGGCATGATCTTCCTGTACATCGTCTACCCGTACCTGCGCCGCAAGGTGCAGAAAATGGGCGATGCCACCGCCCCGTCGCATGTGTACCTGATGGTGACCAGTTTCCGCATCGAAGCACTGACCACCGCCCAGGTGTACAGCTCGGTGATCCGCGAGGCCATCAACTGTGGTTTCCCCACCACCGTGGTCTGCTCGCTGGTGGAAATGTCCGATGAACTGCTGGTGAAGAGCCTGTGGGCCAAGTACAACCCGCCGGCCCATGTGAAGCTGGACATCGTGCGCATTGCCGGCACCGGCAAGCGCGATGGCCTGGCCTACGGCTTCCGTGCCATTTCGCGCATGCTGCCGGACGAAAACGCCGTGGTGGCGGTGATCGACGGTGACACCGTGCTGGCCGATGGCGTGGTAAGCAAGACCGTGCCGTGGTTCAAGCTGTTCCCCAACGTGGGCGGCCTGACCACCAACGAGTTCTGCGAAGTACGTGGCGGCTACATCATGAGCGAATGGCACAAGCTGCGCTTCGCCCAGCGCCACATCAACATGTGCTCCATGGCCCTGAGCAAGCGCGTGCTGACCATGACCGGGCGCATGTCGATGTTCCGCGCCAGCGTGGTGACCAACCCCGAGTTCATCGCCGACGTCGAAAGCGACTCGCTGATGCACTGGCGCCTGGGCCGCTTCAAGTTCCTCACCGGTGACGACAAGTCCAGCTGGTTCAGCCTGATGCGCCTGGGCTACGACACCTTCTACGTGCCGGACGCCGCCATCAACACGGTCGAGCACCCGCCAGAAAAGAGCTTCTTCAAGGCGAGCCGCAAGCTGATGTACCGCTGGTACGGCAACAACCTGCGGCAGAACTCCCGTGCTCTGGGCCTGGGCCTCGGCCGCCTGGGGCTGTTCACCAGCATCGTGTTGTTCGACCAGCGCGTGTCGATGTGGACCAGCCTGCTGGGGCTGACCGTGGCGGTAATCGCCAGCCTCAAGTTCGGCCTGGCCTTCCTGCTGGTGTACCTGCTGTGGATCGGCATCACCCGCCTGATCCTCACCGTCATGCTGCTGTGCAGCGGCCACAACGTCGGCCCGGCCTACCCGCTGATTCTCTATTACAACCAGATCATCGGCGCGCTGATGAAGATCTACGTGTTCTTCCGCCTCGACAAGCAGTCGTGGACGCGTCAGCCCACTGCCCTCAAGCGTGACCTCGCCAGCTTTCAACAATGGTTCAACACCTGGTCCTCGCGGACCATGACCTTCTCGGCTGCCAGCATCTTCGTTGCTGTGCTGTTCATGGTCGTGTGAGCCCAACCCGGATCGGATCTAACAGGAACAAACCCCATGAATACCGCCGTGAACGTCAATGTCGTGCATGAGTCCGAAGCCCAGCGCCAACACGCCCGGGTGCGCATTCCCGCCAAGCTGCGGTTCCTGGACGCCCAGCGCCAGACCCACGAAGTGAAGGTCGACGACCTTTCTGCCGGTGGCCTGAGCTTCCACACCAAGCAGCCACTGTCGGTGGGCGATGTACTGCGCGGGCGCCTGCAGTTCGTGGTCGACAACCTGGGCCTGTCGATCGACATCGAGTTCCAGGTGCGCTCGTACAACCCAGGCAGCGGCCGTACCGGCGCGCAGTTCCAGAACCTCGAACCCCGCGACATCGCCACACTGCGGCACATCATCACCAGCCACCTGTCGGGTGAGCTGATCAGCATCGGCGACGTGCTCAGCACCCTGCAACGTGACAACTTCACCAAGGCGCGCAAGCAAAAAGACGGCGGCTCTGGCCTGAGCGCCTTCGGCCGGCTCAAGGCCGTTACCGTCACCCTGGGCGTGTTCGTGGTCGGCGTGGCTGCTTTCGGCTTTGTCGCCAAATCGCTCTACGGCATGTACTTCGTCAGCCATGCCGAAGCCGGTGTGGTCGCAGTGCCGACCACCACCATCACCATGCCGCGCGACGGTACCGTGAGCAGCCTGGTCGAAAGTGGTGGGCAAATTGCCAAGGGCGCACCACTGGCCAGCTTCACCACCAGCATGCTGGACATGCTCAAAGGCAACCTGGATGACGCGCAACTGGAACCGGCCAAGATCGAGGAGCTGTTCGGCAAGCAGCTGTCCGGCACCCTGACCAGCCCCTGCGATTGCGTGGTCGCCCGCCAGCTGGTGGACGACGGCCAGTATGCCGCCAAGGGCCAGGCCATCTTCCAGCTGATCCCGCGCACCACCACGCCGATGGTCGAGGCGCGCTTCAGCTACCGCCAGTTCGACGAGGTCAAGCCAGGCACCCAGGTCAACTTCCAGGTGGCCGGCGAAGACGAAGTCCGCACCGGTCAGATTGTCAGCAGCGCCAGCCTCAACAGCGAAGACCTGGCTTCCGACATTCGCGTGCAGATCAAGCCCGATAGCGGCCTGCCCGCCGAACTGGCCGGCCGCCCGGCTGCGGTCAACAGCGACCGTGGCCCATCGCTGAACTGGCTGATCGACAAAGCCGTGGCCCGTGGGCTGTAAGAGGACCGGACGATGATCTCTGATACCAACACCTATCCTGTGGGAGCGGGCATGCCCGCGAAGAGGCCAGCATGGGCAGCATCGTCGGCCACGCCAATTCGCGGGCTTGCCCGCTCCCACAGGGTCCGTGTGAACCTTGGCTTGTGTGGTCTGGCCATGGCCATCGCCCTGGCCGGCTGTGCCGGCCTGCCCGACCAGCGCCTGGCCAACGAAGCCATGAAGCGCGGTGACACAGCCCTGGCCGAGCGCAACTACAAGGCCCTGGCCGACCTGGGCTACAGCGAAGCGCAAGTGGGCCTGGCAGACATCAAGGTGGCCACCCGCGACCCGTCGCAAATCAAGGAAGCCGAGGCCACCTACCGCGCCGCAGCGGCCACGTCGCCCCGCGCCCAGGCACGCCTTGGTCGCCTGCTGGTGGCCAAGCCCGACAGCACCCAGGCCGAACGCGAAGAAGCCGAAACCCTGCTCAAGCAAGCCGCCCGTCAAGGCGAAAGCAATACCCTGATCCCGCTGGCGATGCTCTACCTGAGCTACCCGCAGAGCTTCCCCAAGGTCAACGCCCAGCAGCAGATCGACCAATGGCGCGCCGCCGGCAACCCGGAAGCGGGCTTGGCCCAGGTGCTGCTTTACCGCACCCAAGGCACCTACGACCAGCACCTGGGCGACGTGGAAACAATCTGCAAGGCCGCCCTGAACACCACCGACATCTGCTACGTCGAACTGGCCACCGTGTACCAGAAGCGTGGCCAGGCCGACCAGCAAGCGGCCCTGCTCGGCCAGCTCAAAGCCGCCTACGCCCGTGGTGCAGTGCCGGCCACCCGGGTCGACAGCGTTGCCCGTGTGCTGGCTGACCGCAGCCTCGGCCAGACCGACGAGAAAACCGCCAAGGCGCTGCTTGAGCAGGTGGCCCCGGCCAACCCGGCCTCATGGGTCAGCCTGGCACAGCTGGTCTACGACTTCCCTGAACTGGGCGACACCGACCAGTTGCTGGCCTACATCGACAAGGGCCGGGAAGCCGAACAGCCTCGTGCCGAACTGCTATTGGGCCGCCTGTACTACGAAGGCAAGACCCTGCCAGCCGACGCCAAAAAGGCCGAGCAACACCTGCAGGCCGCCGCCGACGCAGGCGAGATCAGCGCCCATTACTACCTGGGCCAGCTGTACCGCCGCGGCTATCTGGGCAACGTCGAGCCGCAGAAGGCCGTCGACCACCTGCTGGCCGCCGCCCGTGGCGGGCAGAACAGCGCCGACTACGCCCTGGCCCAATTGTTCAGCGAAGGCCACGGCATCCGCCCGCAACCGGGTAATGCCTGGGTATTTGCCCAGCTGTCGCAGGTCAACCCGACCCCGCAATCGAGCGAACTGCTGCAGCAACTCGACCAGCAACTCACGCCAGACCAGCGCAGCCAGGCCCAGCAGCTGCTGGCGCAAGAGAAGCAGGCACGTGGCAGCATGGCCCAGGGCGCGAACAGCACGTTGGCCCTGGAAGCCCTGCAAGACGACGAAAAAGAAGTAGACGGTGAGGACTCGCTATGACGCTCAATCCCTTCGTGAAAGCTGGCATCGGCCTGAGCTTCGCCCTGCTGTGGTCCTGCCCGACCCTGGCGGAAATGACTGCTGAAAAGAACTTTGGCCTGGACGTGAAAATCACCGGCCAGTCGGAAGACGACCGCGACCTGGGCACCCGCCCTGGCGGTGACGTCAACGGCCTGGGCCTGGACCTGCGCCCGTGGGTGTACGGCGAACGCGGCAACTGGAGCGCCTACGCCATGGGCCAGGCCGTCGCCGCCACCGACACCATCGAAACCGACACCCTGCGCCAGAACGACGACGGCACCACCACCGACACCGGCGATCATGGCCGCACGCCCGACAAGAGCTACCTGGCCATGCGCGAGTTCTGGGTGGGTTACAGTGGCCTCACCGCCTACCCGGGCGAGCAACTTCGCCTTGGTCGCCAGCGCCTGCGCAGCGACGATGGCATGTGGCGCGACACTAACATCGAAGCACTGAACTGGACCTTCGACACCACCCTGCTCAAGGCCGACCTGGGCGTGGCCCAGCGCTTCAGCGAATACCGCACCGACCTCACCGAGCTGGCCCCGGAAGACAAGGACCGCACGCACATCTACGGCAACGTCGCCACGCAGTGGACGCCTGGCCACTGGGTAGGCGTACGTGCCCACCACACCCACGACAGCGGCAGCCTGAAAAACCCGGGCGAAACCGTGGACGCACTGGACAAGACCCGCACCGGCGACCTGACCTGGCTGGGCCTGGAAGCCAACAGCGACGCCTACAACTGGCGCAACGACCACACCGTCAACTACTGGGGCAGCGTCACCTGGCTGACCGGTGACCGCGACACCCTCAGCAGCCAGGCCGTCGGCGACGAGCAGGTTGCCACCGGCAAGCAGAGCGGCGACGTCAATGCCTGGGCCACCGACCTCGGCATCCGCCTGCGCCTGGACCCGCAATGGCAGGTCGGCGCGGCCTATGCCCGTGGCAGCGGCGGCGGTGGCGACGACGGTTCGAACAACTTCGAGCAGACCGGCCTTGAGAGCAACCGCTCCAACTTCACCGGCACCCGCTCGCGCGTGCACCGTTTCGGCGAAGCATTCCGTGGCGAACTGGGCAACCTGCAGGCCGCCACCCTGTTCGCCTCCTGGCAGCTGCGCGACGACTACGACGCCAGCCTGATCTACCACAAGTTCTGGCGTGTCGACGGTAACCAGAACATCGGCTCCAGCGGCATCAATGCCGCTGTCGACGACAACGGCGTCAACCGCCAGCTGGTCGACGGTGAAAAAGACCTTGGCCAGGAAATGGACGTGGTCGTGACCAAGTACTTCAAGCAAGGCCTGCTGCCGGCATCAATGAGCCAGGCGATCGACGAGCCGTCCGCCCTGGTGCGCCTGCGTGCCGGTGTGTTCAAGCCGGGCGACGCCTATGGCAAGGAAGCGGATTCGTACATGCACCGCGCCTTCGTCGACGTGATCTGGCGATTCTGAGGCCGGGAGAAACCTGATGAACCTTCACCCGCACTTACGTCACAGCCTGTTGGCCAGCGCCTTGCTGCTGGCCAGCGGCCTGGTCGCCGCCGCAGAACCTCAGGTGATTGCCAAGGAACTGCAGCAGGCCAAGACCTACACCGTGGCCAGCGCGCCGATCGAGCCGCTGCAGATGGACCCGCCCAAGCTGCCTGACCTGACCGGTTTCACGGCCGAGGCCGTGCAGAAAAAGATCGACCGTAGCCGCAAGGGGAAAGTCAGCCTGCGCCGCATGTTCCAGGAGGACACCCTCAAGGAATTCGTCGGCGGTGACAACAAGGCGGCCGAGTGGGTGCAGCGCCAGCACGGTATTCCCCAGGCGATCTTCGTCGATGACGGCCATGTCGACCTGGTGGAGCTGAGCAAGAAGGTGCCCAAGCAGTACCTGAGCGAAGTCGAGCCCGGTGTTTACCTGGCGCGACTGCCGATTGTGGTCGGGCAAAAGGGCATCCTCGAGATCGACGGCAAGGTCAAGCAGCTGCGCCTGTCCCAGGAGGGCGGTTCGTTCCTGGTCAACGACGGCAAGCTGTTCGTCACCGACACCCAGGTGACCGGCTGGCGCGAAAAGGACAATGGCCCGGCGACCTTCCGCTCGCCCAAGGAATTCCGCCCGTTCCTGCTGTCGTGGGGCGGCACCGAGACCTACATCGTCAATACGAAGATGGCCAGCTTCGGCTACGCCAAGTCCAAGTCGTACGGTGTGAGCATCTCGCAGTACACGCCGAACATGGCCAAGCGCATGGGCCGCCCGGAACCCACCGGCTGGATCATCGGCTCAGAGTTCAGCGACATGTGGTACGGCTTCTACTGCTACGAAACCCAGGACTTCGTGGTGAAGGACAGTACCTACCGCGACAACATCGTCTACGGCATCGACCCGCACGACCGCTCGCACCGCCTGATCATCGCCGGCAACACGGTGTACGGCACCAAGAAGAAGCACGGCATCATCGTTTCGCGTGAGGTGAACGACAGCTGGATCATCAACAACAAGAGCTACGACAACAAGCTCTCAGGCGTGGTGATCGACCGTAACAGCGTCAACAACCTGATCGCCTACAACGAGATCTACCGCAACCACACCGACGGCATCACCCTGTACGAGAGCGGCGACAACCTGATCTGGGGCAACAAGCTGATCAACAACCGCCGCCACGGCATCCGCGTGCGTAACAGCGTGAACATCCGCCTGTACGAAAACGTCGCCATGGCCAACGGCCTGGTGGGCGTGTACGGCCACATCAAAGACCTGTCCGACACCGACCGCGACATTGCCCTGGACCCGTTCGACACCAAGGTGTCGTTGATTCTGGTGGGCGGCGAGCTCACGGCCAACGGCTCCGGCCCGCTGTCGATCGACTCGCCGCTGTCGGTCGAGCTGTACAAGGTGTCGATGCTCGCCCCGCGCAAGGCCAGCGGTATCAGCCTCAACGGCATCCTCGGCGAGCGCCAGGACGAAATCCTCGACCTGCTGGTGCGCCAGCAAAAGGCTGTGCTGATCGACCCGGTCGAACGCCAGACCGAAATGATCGATTAAGGAAGCCCAGACCATGACCCCACACCTGATGAAACTGCTGGGCCTGTCCGCCGCCCTTCTGGCGATCAGCCAGGGCGTGCGCGCCGACGACGTGAAGGCTCCCACCTTCAGCGCCGAGCCGTGCTGCCAGCTGTGCCCCGAAGCGCATGACGCCAGCCGCTACACCACCCGTTACCAGCAGAACTTCACCACGCTGGTGCAGGCCAAGGGGGACTGGCTGTTCCGTACCCGCGAAGACCTGCGCACCGAGTTCAACACCACCCCGGCCGGCTACAAGCGCCTGCAGCAGGTGCACGACGCGTTCAAGAAGCGCGGCGTGGAACTGGTGGTGGTGTACCAGCCGACCCGTGGCCTGGTGAACCGCAACATGCTCAACCCGGCCGAGAAAGCAGCCTTCGATTACCAGAAGGCGCTGGGCAACTACCAGGCCATGCTCAAGCGCTTCGCCAGCATGGGCTACAACGTGCCCGACCTGTCGCCGCTGACCAACGAGCAGTTGGCTGCCGCCGACCAGGGCAAGGATTTCTACTTCCGCGGCGACCAGCACTGGACGCCCTACGGCGCCGAACGCGCCGCCAGGATCGTGGCCGACACCGTGCACCACATGCCGGCGTTCGAAGGCATCCCGCGCAAGGAATTCGAAACCCAGAAATCCGGGCGCATGGGCAAGACCGGCACCCTGCACAACGTTGCCGGCCAGCTCTGCGGCACCAGCTATGCGGTGCAGTACATGGACCAGTTCGCCACCGAGCCCAAAGGCTCCAGCGGCGGTGGCGACGACCTGTTCGGTGACAGTGGCAACGCGCAGATCACCCTGGTGGGCACCAGCCACAGTGGCAAGAACTACAACTTCTCGGGCTTCCTCGAACAGTACATCGGCGCCGACGTGCTCAACGTCGCCTTCCCCGGTGGTGGCCTGGAAGGCTCGATGATCCAGTACCTGGGCAGCGAGGAGTTCCAGAAGAACCCGCCGAAGATCCTGATCTGGGAATTCTCCCCGCTGTACCGCCTGGACCAGGAAACCATCTGGCGGCAAATCCTTGGCCTGCTCGACGACGGCTGCGACGACCGCCCGGCCCTGATGAGCGCCAGCACCACCCTCAAGCCCGGCAAGAACGAACTGATGGTCAACGGCAAGGGCGGCGTGATCAAGGACTTGATCAACCGCAACCTGCAAATGGACGTGAAGTTCGAAGACCCGTCGGTGAAGGTGTTGCAGGCCACCCTGTGGTACCTCAACGGCCGCCACGAGGACATCAAGCTGGAAAAACCGGAAACCTCCGACACCGACGGCCGCTTTGTCTTCCAGATGCGTGAAGACGAGGACTGGGCCAGCCAGAGCCTGCTGGCCTTCGAGGTGCAGGGCCCGGAAAGCGGCACCCAGAAAGTCGAAGCAAAACTCTGCAAACGCAACAACTTCGCCGTGCCTGCGCAAACCGCGCAAGCCGGCCAGTGAGGCGACCCATGACCACCTTCAAGCGAATCTTCCGCCCCGCCCTGCTCGCGCTGGCCCTGTTCGGGGGGGCCGCACATGCTGCGCTGGTCCCCCCACAGGGGTACTACGAGGGGATCGAAAAGCTCAAGACCGGCGACGGTAACTTCCGCTGCGAAGCCACGCCCAAGCCGTACACCGGTGCGCTGCAGTTCCGCAGCAAGTACGAAGGTTCAGACAGTGCCCGGGCAACCCTCAACGAGGATTCCGAGCAGGCATTCCGCGACTCCACCAAGGACATCACCACCCTGGAGCGTGGCGTCGCCAAGATGGTCAACCAGTACATGCGTGACGGCCGCCCGGCACAACTCGACTGCGCCCTGACCTGGTTGGGCACCTGGGCGCGTGCCGATGCGCTGATGTCCACCAACTACAACCACACGGGCAAGTCCATGCGCAAATGGGCGCTGGGCAGCATGAGTGGTTCGTGGCTGCGCCTGAAGTTCTCCAACTCGCAGCCGCTGGCCGCGCACCAGGCCGAGGCCGAGCTGATTGAAAAATGGTTCGCCCGCCTGGCCGAGCAGACCGTGCGCGACTGGAGCAACCTGCCACTGGCGAAGATCAACAACCACAGCTACTGGGCCGCCTGGTCGGTAATGGCCACCTCGGTGGCTACCAACCGCCGCGACCTGTTCGACTGGGCCGTGAAGGAATACAAGATCGGCGCCAACCAGGTGGACGAGCAGGGCTTCCTGCCCAACGAGATCAAGCGCAAGCAGCGCGCCCTGGCCTACCACAACTACGCCCTGCCACCGCTGGCGATGATTGCCAGTTTTGCCAAGGCCAACGGTGTGGACCTGCGCAGCGAAAACAACTTTGCCCTGCAGCGCCTGGGTGAAGGCGTGCTGTACGGCGCCCGCGACCCCAAGCACTTCGCTGAACGCGCGGGCGAAAAACAAGACATGAAAGACCTCAAGGTCGACAGCAAGTACGCCTGGCTCGAACCGTGGTGCGCCCTGTACCAGTGCGTCGGCGACACGCTCGAGCGCAAGCATGGCATGCAGCCGTTCGACAGCTTCCGACTTGGCGGCAACCTGACCCGGGTCTACGACCCGAGCGCAGCAAGCAAGAAATGAACTGACTCCCATTGTGGGGTCGGTACCTGTGGGAGCGGGCATGCCCGCGAAGAAGCCACCGCGGTGCATGGCAAGGGCTTCGCCCTTGTTCGCGGGCATGCCCGCTCCCACAGGGATCTAAGTTGCCCTCCAGCTTTTTGCTGGGGGGTTTGGGGGGCGCTGTGCCCCGGATGCTGTGAACAAAAAGGAGAACCGGGATGGTCTTCTCGTCCAACGTGTTCCTGTTCCTGTTCTTGCCGATCTTCCTCGGCCTGTACTACTTGAGCGGGCAACGCTATCGCAACCTGCTGCTGCTGGTCGCGAGCTACATCTTCTATGCCTGGTGGCGGGTGGACTTCCTGGCCCTGTTCGCCGGTGTCACCCTGTGGAACTACTGGATCGGCCTTAAAGTCGGTGCCGCCGGTGTGCGCACCAAGCCCGCCCAACGCTGGCTGCTGCTGGGTGTGGGCGTCGACCTGGCGATCCTTGGCTATTTCAAGTACGCCAACTTCGGCGTCGACAGCCTCAACGCGATCATCAGCTCGTTCGGCCTGGAGCCATTCATCCTCACCCACGTGCTGCTGCCGATCGGTATCTCGTTCTATATCTTCGAGTCGATCAGCTACATCATCGATGTGTACCGCGGCGACACCCCGGCTACCCGCAACCTCATCGACTTCGCGGCGTTCGTGGCGATCTTCCCGCACCTGATCGCCGGCCCCGTGCTGCGCTTCAAGGACCTGGTCGACCAGTTCAACAACCGCACCCACACCCTGGACAAGTTCTCCGAAGGCTGCACCCGCTTCATGCAGGGCTTCATCAAGAAAGTGTTCATCGCCGACACCCTGGCGGTGGTGGCCGACCACTGCTTCGCCCTGCAAAACCCCACCACTGGCGACGCCTGGCTTGGCGCACTGGCCTACACCGCGCAGCTGTACTTCGACTTTTCCGGCTACAGCGACATGGCCATCGGCCTTGGCCTGATGATGGGCTTCCGCTTCATGGAGAACTTCAAGCAGCCGTACATCAGCCAGTCGATCACCGAGTTCTGGCGCCGCTGGCACATCAGCCTGTCGACCTGGCTGCGCGACTACCTGTACATCACCCTGGGCGGTAACCGCAAAGGCACCTTCAACACCTACCGCAACCTGTTCCTGACCATGCTGCTGGGCGGCCTGTGGCACGGCGCCAACTTCACCTACATCATCTGGGGCGCCTGGCACGGCATGTGGCTGGCCATCGAGCGCGCGCTGGGCATCGACACCAACCCGCAGCGCTTCAACCCGGTGAAATGGGCCTTCACCTTCCTGCTGGTGGTGGTCGGCTGGGTGATCTTCCGCGCCGAAAACCTGCACGTGGCCGGCCGCATGTACGGCGCCATGTTCAGCTTCGGCGACTGGCAGCTGTCGGAACTCAACCGCGCCCAGCTCACCGGCCTGCAAGTGGCCACCCTGGTCATCGCCTACCTCACCCTGGCGTTCTTCGGCCTGCGCGACTTCTACCGCAATGCCAAGCCAGCGCCAAAAGCAACCCCAGTGCAGGTCAACGCGGATGGCTCGATCGGCCTGGACTGGGCCCGGGTGATGACCCGCGCCCTGGTGCTGCTGCTGTTCGTGGCCTCGATCCTCAAGCTCTCGGCGCAAAGCTACTCACCGTTCCTGTACTTCCAGTTCTGAGGCCGATGACATGAACCGTACCTTACGCATCACGTATTCACTGTCGTTCCTCGGCTTGCTGGTCGGCATGGGCGTGTGGTCCACCGGTGGCCTGCAAAGCTTCCAGCGCACCGAGCAGATGACCGTGCTCAACGGCAAGCTGGCCAAGGCCGCCGAAACCCACTACGACGCCGAATTCCCGATCAAGCGCCTGGGCACCAACCTCTGGGCGGCGCTGGACTTCAAGCTGTTCAACGAAGGCCGCCCCGGTGTGGTGCTGGGCCGCGACCAGTGGCTGTTCAGCGACGAGGAGTTCAACCCCACCGCCGGTGCCGAACAACAGATGCAGGAAAACCTGGCGCTGATCCGCGGCGTGCGCGACACCTTGCAACAGCATGGCAGCCAGCTGGTGCTGGCCATCGTGCCCGCCAAGGCGCGTATCTATTCGGAATACCTGGGCAAGGAGCAACCGGCCAGCCTGCACGACGACCTGTACAACCAGTTCCACGCCCAGGTGCGCCAGGCCAACGTGTTTGCCCCGGACCTGCAAGCGGCCATGGAACAAGCCAAGGCTCGCGGCCAGGTATTCCTGCGCACCGACACCCACTGGACACCGATGGGCGCCGAAGTCGCCGCCCAGGCCCTGGCCGAGGCGGTAAGCCGGCAGCACCTGCTCAACGGTGACCCGCAAACCTTCGTCACCGAAGCCGGCAGCACCGCGCCCTACAAAGGCGACCTGACCAACTTCCTGCCGCTCGACCCGCTGTTCAGCAACCTGCTGCCAACCCCGGACAACCTGCAACAGCGCAGCACCCGCCCGGCAGAAGCAGCGGGTGAAAGTGACGACGCACTGTTCGCCAACAACGAAATCCCGGTGGCGCTGGTAGGCACCAGCTACAGCGCCAACCCGCACTGGAACTTCCTGGGTGCATTGCAGCAGGCCTTGCGCAGCGACGTGGCCAACTACGCCGAAGACGGCCATGGCCCGCTGCTGCCAATGCTCAAGTACCTGCAAAGCGATGCCTTCAAGAACGCCGCACCGCAAGTGGTGGTGTGGGAATTCCCCGAACGTTACCTGCCCATGAAAACCGACCTCGGCAGCTTCGATCCGCAGTGGATCGCGCAGCTGAAAAACGCCCGTAAATCCGAAGAAAACCTGGCCTTGTCGTCCCCCCGGACGAACCACTGAACGATAGAGAGGAAATGCACATGACTACCAAGACTTCCATTGCCAAAGCCCTCACCCTCGCGGCCGGCCTTTCCCTTGCTTCGATGCAGGCCTTTGCCGGTGCCGACGCTGCGCTGTACGGCCCAAGCGCGCCAAAAGGCTCGACCTTCGTGCGCCTGTTCAACGCCGCCAGCGCACCGGCTGCCGCCAGCGTCGGCAACACCCAGATCAAGCAGGTTGGCGCTCAGGCCAGCAGCGACTTCAGCTTCCTGCCCGGTGGCGACTACACCGCCCAGGTCGGCGGCAAGAGCGTGCCGGTGAAGCTGGCCTCGGACAAGTACTACACCCTGGTCAACAGCAGCAGCGGCAACCCGCAGCTGATCGAAGAACCGCCGTTCAAGAACAAGCAGAAAGCCCTGGTGCGCGTGCAGAACCTGAGCGACCAGCAACTGACCCTGAAAACCGCCGACGGCAAGACCGAAGTGGTCAAGCCGGTGGCCGCCAACGGCCGTGGTGAACGTGAAATCAACCCGGTGAAGGTCAACCTGGCGCTGTTCCAAGGAGACAAGAAAGTCGGCGACGTGAAACCCGTTGCCCTGGAGCGCGGCGAGGCCGCGGTGCTGTATGTAACAGGTTCCGGCAACGCCTTGTCGCCGGTGTGGGTAACTCGCCCCGTGGCTAGCAACTGATCCCCTCTGCCTCTTTCGAACCTTATTGGAGAAACACAATGATCCCGGTAATTCTTTCTGGTGGTAGCGGTTCCCGTCTGTGGCCTCTGTCGCGCAAGCAGTTCCCCAAGCAGTTCCTGGCCCTGACCGGTGAATACACCCTTTTCCAGCAAACCATCCAGCGTTTGGTGTTCGAAGGCATGGACGCACCAATCGTGGTCTGCAACAAAGACCACAAATTCATTGTCCAGGAGCAGTTGGCGGCGCTGACGCTCGAAACCCAGGGCATCCTGATGGAGCCGTTCGGCCGCAACACCGCGCCCGCCGTGGCCATGGCCGCCATGAAGCTGGTCAACGAAGGCCGCGACGAGCTGATGCTGGTGTTGCCCGCCGACCACGTGATCGATGACCAGAAGGCCCTGCAACGCGCCCTGGCTTTGGCCACCGTGGCCGCCGAGCGTGGCGAGATGGTGCTGTTCGGCGTGCCGGCGACCAAACCGGAAACCGGCTACGGCTACATCCGCTCCAGCCAGGACGCCCTGCTGCCCGAAGGCGTGGCACGGGTGGCCCAGTTTGTTGAAAAACCTGACGAGAAACGCGCTGCCGAGTTCGTCCAGGCCGGTGGTTACTTCTGGAACAGCGGCATGTTCCTGTTCCGCGCCAGCCGCTTCCTCGAAGAGCTGAAAAAGCACGAAGGCGACATCTACGACACCTGCGTGCTGGCCCTGGAGCGCAGCCAGGAAGACGACGATGTGCTGAGCATCGACGAAGCCACCTTCGCCTGCTGCCCGGACAACTCCATCGACTACGCCGTGATGGAAAAAACCCAGCGTGCCTGCGTGGTACCGATGTCGGCCGGCTGGAGCGACGTGGGCTGCTGGTCATCGCTGTGGGAAGTGCACGAGAAAGACGAGGATGGCAACGTCACCAAAGGCGACGTGGTGGTGCAGGACAGCCGCAACTGCATGATTCATGGCAACGGCAAGCTGGTGTCGGTGATCGGCCTGGAAAACATCGTGGTGGTCGAGACCAAGGACGCCATGATGATCGCCCACAAGGACAAGGTCCAGGGCGTGAAGCAGATGGTGAAGACCCTCGACGAACAGGGCCGCAGCGAAACCCAGAACCACCTGGAAGTGTACCGCCCGTGGGGCTCGTACGACTCGGTAGACATGGGCGGCCGCTTCCAGGTCAAGCACATCACCGTCAAGCCGGGTGCCAGCCTGTCGCTGCAGATGCACCACCACCGCGCCGAGCACTGGATCGTGGTGTCGGGCACTGCCGAGGTTACCTGCGACGAGAACGTGTTCCTGCTGACCGAGAACCAGTCCACGTACATTCCGATCGCCTCGATCCACCGCCTGCGCAACCCAGGCAAGATCCCGCTGGAGATCATCGAAGTGCAGTCGGGCAGCTACCTGGGCGAGGATGACATCGAGCGCTTCGAGGATGTGTATGGGCGAACCTCCACACCCGTCGAGCGAGGTGTTTCGGTGAAAACCATCGCGCAGTAAGTAACACCCAGGGGCCGCTTTGCGGCCCTTTCCCATTTCAGGCTACGATGGTCAGACCCCGCGCAACCAAGGTCTGCCCGCCCCATGATCATCGGTGCCTTCCTCATCCTTACCTGGCTGGTACTGCTGCTGCGCTACCCGGCCAAGGCCCTGCCGATTTCGCTGGCCGCCGTGTGCGGCCTGGGCCTGGTGGCGTTGTTTGTCGTGTGGCAGGACAACCGCGAAACCTCACGACTGGCCCGCCTGGACTTGCGCCTCGTTTATGCCCCCGAGCAATGCCCTGCCGACCGTGCGCTGCAGGTTCGCATGAAAAACGGCAACAACGTGCCGCTTACCGAGCTGCGCTGGCGGGTGGCGGCGTATGCGCCGGGTGATACGGTGAACCTGGCCGAAAATACCTACAATGCGCCGCGTTACCGGGGGCCGGGTGAATTGCAGCCGGGGGCCGAATGGAAAGACTGCTTGCCATTGCCGCCGCTGCGCTCCGGGTACCGGCCACAGACCCTGGAGTTTCGGGCTGAGCACCTGCAGGGTACATTTGCCAATTAATCGAAGGCCACTCACATGCCCACCGTTCTGATCACCGGTTGCTCCAGCGGCATCGGCCGCGCCCTGGCCGACGCCTTCCGCGATGCCGGCCACCAAGTCTGGGCCACCGCCCGCAAGGCTGAAGATGTAGAGGTATTGAACGCCGCCGGGTTCAGCGCCCGGCAACTGGATGTGAACGACAGCGAGGCACTGGTCCGCCTGGCCGAGGAACTGCCAAGCCTCGACATCCTGATCAACAACGCCGGCTACGGCGCCATGGGCCCGTTGCTCGATGGCGGCGTGGACGCCCTGCGCCAGCAGTTCGAAACCAACGTGTTCGCCGTGGTAGGCGTAACCCGCGCCTTGTTCCCACTGCTACGCCGCTCACGAGGCACTGTGGTGAACATCGGCAGTGTCTCGGGCGTACTGGTCACGCCATTCGCCGGAGCCTACTGCGCCTCGAAAGCTGCCGTGCATGCGCTGAGCGATGCCTTGCGCCTGGAACTGGCGCCATTTGGTGTGCAGGTGATGGAAGTGCAGCCAGGAGCGATTGACACCCAGTTCGCCAACAACGCCCAGCGCCAGGCAGAGCAGGTACTGGCGGCGGATTCGGCGTGGTGGCCGTTGCGCGAGCATGTACAGGCCCGGGCCCGGGCGTCGCAGGACAAACCGACTTCGGCGGCGGTGTTTGCCCAGGGGGTGTTGGCGGCTGTCGGCAAGACACCGGTACCGGCGCTGGTGCGATTGGGGAATGGCAGTACCGCGTTGCCACTGATGGCCCGCTTGCTGCCGCGGCGGGTGCTGGACTGGGCGTTGCGCAAACGCTTTGGCTTGCTGCGCCCTCTCTGAGCTTCGGTCGCCTGTACTGGCCTCTTCGCGGGCTTGCCCGCTCCCACAGGAGTAGTGTGATCCCGAAGCTGGTGCAATACCTGTGGGAGCGGGCAAGCCCGCGAAGAGGCCAGTACAGGCAACACAAAATCAGGCGATGGAGCGCAGTACCCCACCATCCACCCGCAATGCAGCCCCGGTCGTCGCGCTGGCCTGCATCGACGCCAGGTACACCACCATATTGGCCACCTCTTCCACCGTCGCCAGCCGCTTTATCAGCGATGTCGGCCGGTGCTCAGCCAGGAAGTTGGCTTCCAGTTCATCACTCGACACCCCCTGTTCCTGCGCCAGCTTGGCAAAGAAATCGCCCACACCTTCCGAGCGGGTCGGCCCCGGCAACACCGCATTCACCGTCACCCCGGTGCCTGCCAGGGTTTCGGCCAGCCCACGCGAAACCGCCAGCAGTGCCGTCTTGGTCATGCCGTAGTGAATCATTTCGGTCGGGATTTGCAGCGCCGACTCGCTAGACAGGAACACCACCCGCCCCCATTTGCGCTCGGCCATGCCCTGAGCGTAGTGACGCGACAGCCGCACAGCGCTGAGTACGTTGACGTCGAAGAAGCGCTGCCAGTCCTCATCCTCGATCTCGAAGAACGGCTTGGGCTCGAAGATGCCGAGGTTGTTGATGAGGATGTCGGCGTGCGGCACTTGGTCGAAGAGTTTCTGCGCGCCGTCCTTGCTGCCGAGGTCGGCGGCGATGCCGATGATGCGTGCTTGCGGCAGGCGTTCGCGCACGGCCTTGAGGGCTTCGTCGACGCGGGCCTGGGTGCGACCATTGAGAACCACTTCGGCCCCCGCCTCGGCCAGGCCGATGGCGATGGCCAGGCCAATGCCGGCGGTGGAGCCGCTGACGATGGCGCGCTTGCCGTTCAGGGAAATGTGCATCTGTGCCTCCTAGGTAAACAGGTCAATTGCCGGGGCTGCTTTGCAGCCCATCGCGACACAAGGCCGCTCCTACAGGCGAACGCAATCCCTTGTAGGAGCGGCCTTGTGTCGCGATGGGCCGCAAAGCGGCCCCGCTTTCATGCTTTCTTCACCGGCTGCTCATCAAACGCCTGCCAGCCACCACCCAGGGCCTTGTACAGCCCCACCAGCGCCTGCGACACCGCGGCCGAACTGTCGATCCACTGCTCTTCGCTGGCCAGCAAGGCACCCTGCACGGTCAGCACATTGAGAAAGTCCACCGCCCCTTCCACATACTGGCGCTGGGCAGTCTCCAGGGCGATGCGGTTCTGCCGTACGGCCTCGGCCAAATGGTCACGACGCAACTGGCTGGCGTTGTACAGGCGTAGCACATCGTCGATTTCATGCCAGGCACCCAGCACCACCTTGCGATAGTTCAACGCCGCTTCCTGCTGCTGCGCCTCGCGCAGTTCCAAAGTGCCTTTGAGCCGGCCGCCCTCGAAGATCGGCAAAGACAACTGCGGACCGAAGGCAAAACGGCGTGAATCCCAGGCGCCGAAATCGGACAGCTGCATCGCCTGAAAACCGATGCTGCCCGACAAGCGGATGCTCGGATAGAAATCGGCCTTGGCCACGCCAATGCTGGCGGTGGCGGCATGCAGGCGGGCCTCGGCCTGGCGAATGTCCGGGCGGCGCTCGGCCAGCTCGGACGGCAAGCCGATGGCAAACTTCTGTTGCGGTGCGGGCAGCTCGCCGCCCTTCGACAATTCGGCCTGCAAGCTGCGCGGTGGCTCGGCGGCGAGCAGGCTGAGGGCGTTGATCAGGTCATCGCGGCGGGCTTCCAGGCTGGGCAGGCGTGACTCGATCGAAGCGACCTGAGCGCTGGCCTGGGCCACATCAAGCCGGGTGGCGACGCCTTCTGCCTGGCGGTTTTCAGAGAGTTTCAGGCTGTGCCGGGCGACCTTGAGGTTGTCCTGAGTCACCTCGATAGTGTGCTGCACCGCGCGCAGCTGGATGTAGTTGCCGGCGGTTTCCGAAAGCAGCGCCAGCAGCACCCCACGGCGGTCATTCTCGGCCACTTCGACCGTGGCATCGGCAGCCTCGACCTGGCGCCGCACGCGGCCCCACAAGTCCAGCTCCCAACCCGCCACCAGGTCACCTTGCCAGAGGTTGTAAGCCTCTTTGCCAGCCTTGCCAGAGGGGTCGCTCAGGCCTTCGGCGCTGTTGCGGGCACGGCTGTAGCCAGCGTTCGCGTCTACCGACGGCACTTCATCCGCCGCGACGGTGCTGCGCAAGGCGCGGCTTTGCAGCAGGCGGGCGCTGGCCATCTGCAGGTCGAGGTTGCGTTCGGCAACCCGCTGGATCAAGGCGCCAAGCTGCGCGTCATGGAAGGTTTCCCACCAGCGCAACTCCAGCGGTTCGGCCTGCGGCTGACTGGCCGCTGCCTCGCCTTGCAACGGCGCCCACTGCTGCGGTGCCTGGGTGTCGGGGCGCTGGAAGTCCGGGCCCATCGTGCAACCCGCCATCAACACAGCCAGCAGCAAAGGGCTCAAGCGTGATGCCGGCTTCATCGTGCGCTTACCTCTTTGCCGGCCAGCTTGTCGCCACGGGTATCGATGGTCGCTTCCACCGACATGCCCACCCGCAGGCGCGAGAGCAGCGGCTGGCCGTCATCGAAGACGATCTTCACCGGGATGCGCTGCACCACTTTGGTGAAGTTGCCAGTGGCGTTGTCCGGCTTCACGGCGGCGAAGGTCACACCCGTTGCCGGGGCGATGCTTTCTACATGGCCCTGCAGCTTCTCGCCGGAGAAGGTGTCGACCGTGATGTTTACCGGTTGCCCAGGCTGCACATGGGTCAGCTGGGTTTCCTGGAAGTTGCCGACTACATAGGCCTGCTGCAACGGCACCACCGACAGCAGGCGGGCGCCCGGGTTGACGTACGCGCCGACCCGTAAGGCGCGCTCGCCAACCATGCCGTCCACCGGGGCGGTGATACGCGTGTAGGACAGGTCGAGCTGGGCCTTTTCCAGGCCCGCTTCGGCGCGCTTGAGCTGGCCATCGGCACTGGCCACCTGGGCCGTGAGAATGTCCACTTGCTTGCGCGCCGCCACCAGCGCCGCCTGGGCATTGGCCAGGCGGGCGCGGGCCTGGTCGACCCCGCTGCGCGCCTGCTGGGCGTTCTGCACGGTACCGGCACCCTGTTCGGCCAGGCGGCTGTAGCGGTTGACCTCGTGGTCGGCGAACGCCGCTTCGGCCTGGGCAGCTTTCACTGCGGCTTCGGCCTGGGCGATCAGTGCGGCCTGGCGTTCGAGGGTGGCGCGGGCATCGGCGCTTTGCGCCTGGGCTACCAGCAACTGCGCTTGTGCGGCGTCCAGGGCGGCCTGGTAGTCACGGGCATCGATGGTCGCCAGCAACTGGCCGGCCGTGACCTGCTGGTTGTCCTCCACCAGCACTTCCTTGATGAAGCCGGCCACCTTTGGCGCGACCACGGTGTAGTCGGCGA
The DNA here is from genome assembly GCF_050280665.1 of Pseudomonas sp. NPDC089547. NCBI lineage: Bacteria > Pseudomonadati > Pseudomonadota > Gammaproteobacteria > Pseudomonadales > Pseudomonadaceae > Pseudomonas > Pseudomonas sp. NPDC089547. Next base: position 78,562 of record NZ_JBNNVS010000015.1, read on the forward strand.
TTACATAGGCGTCATTGGTGCTCTGGCGGTGGTCGCTGCCGAGCATCCACGGGCCGACGATGCCAGCCAGGACAGCCACGGCCAGCACCGAGCCGATGAACAGGGTTTTGCGGTTGTTGGTCATTTCAGGGGGTCTCGAATTCATCCGGGGTTCAGGCCACCGCACGCGGCGGGTAGACCCGGGTAGGCACGAAAGGAATCAGGCAGATCAGGGCCACGGCGATGCAGGCCAGGACCAGGTAGAGGTCGGCGGAGGTCAGTACCAGCGCCTGGTCGTGGATGCGCTTGGCCAGGCCTGCGGTGTTGTCATCGACCAGCGGGGCGTTGCCCAGGCTGTCCACCAGGTGGTTGGAATGGAAGTGCCGGCGCAGGGTGCCTAGGGCATCCAGCAGGCCACCGGCAATCACCGCGGCCAGGCCTTTCACGGTGTTGAACCAGCTGGAGGCGAGCGGGCCTTCCTGCGGCGTCATGCCGTTGGTCGACAGCATCAATAGCGGCAGCACCGCCATCGGCTGGCCGAACACTTGCAACAGGTAGAACGGGTAGAAGTCGCCGCGGATCCACTCGCTGGTCAACAAGCTGCTGCCCACGCAGGACACCGCCAGCATCGCCAGGCCGATGCCCAGCACCCAGCGGCAGTCCACTGCGCGGATGTTGCACAGTGCTGCCGTCAGCGGCAGGGCGATCAGCTGCGGCATGGCCACCAGCATCATCAGCGGGCTGGTCTGCGCCGGCCGGTAGCCCTGGATCTGCGCCAGGTAGGCCGATGGGAGGCTACCCACGCCCGAAAGCACGATCAGCACACCCGCCAGGGTTACCAGGGCGAAGCTCAGGTTGCGCCGCGACAACATGCGCAGTTGGAAAAACGGCAGCGGCTCGGACCATTCGTTGTACATGAACAGCACCAACAACAGCAGGCCACCGCCGAGCAGCCAGCAGATCAGCGGCGAGTCGAACCAGCCCCAGCGATCACCCAGCGACAGGCCCAGCACGATGCAACTGATGGCCGGCAGGCCAAGCAGCAAACCGCGCCAGTCAAACTCTTTGAAACGCTCCAGGCGCAGCGGGTCTTGCGGCAGGCCCCAACCGACGCAGGCCATCGCCAGCACCGACGGCAGGATGATCTGCCAGAACGCCCACTGCCAACCGACGTACTCGGTCCACAGCCCCGCCAGCGGCGTGCCGAGGTTGGGGCCGAAGGTGGCGGTAAGGGCGTAACAGGCCAGGCCGTACACCTTGATGCCGGGCGGCAGGAAGCGCAGGGCCACGCTCATCAGCATCGGCGGCAAGGCGCCAGAGGCGAAGCCTTGCAGCACGCGCAGCAGCATCAGGCTGTGCAGGTTGGGGGCGAACGGTTGCAGCAGGCCGAGCACGGCGAACAGCCCAATGGCGCTCATGGTGAAGCGGCGCAGCGAGAAGGTGGTGGCCAGCCAGGGCGCAAAGGCCATGGCCGAAACCGAAGCGGCGCTGTACACCGCCAGCAGCCAGGCGCCTTCGTCGGCACCGATGCCCATGGCACCACGGATATCGGCGAGGGAAATCTTGGTGACCGATTCGTTGAGGCCCGCACATAACACGGCCAGCAAAACACCGAACAGCCCCACCACCACCTGCAGGCCGAACGCCGTTTGCGCAGGCGCTGCCGGCGCGGGGGCGGCGGCAATGGCGGCAGACGGGGCGGACAGGGAACTCATGGGAAGACATCTCCAGCAACAAATTTGCGACTGGAGCAAGTCTAAGAAGGTCGAATGCTGACGAAAACTGAATTCTCGGTAGTGTTATGTTGCGTCAGACGCAATCCACTTCACAACCGAGTCGCCTGCTTCGCGGGCACGCCCGCTCCCACAGGGGCATCGCTACTCTTCAGGGCAGTGATATCCCTGTGGGAGCGGGCGTGCCCGCGAAGAATCCCATCCGGTTTCACGGGTCTATGCTGCCACAGGCTTTAAGTGTCTGGCGCAGCCACCGGTGGGCCGGGTCGTTGTCGAAACGCGGGTGCCACGCCTGTTTGACGTTCACTTTTTCCAGTGGCACGGGAATTTCAAACGACCGCAATGGCAGTTTCAGCCGGTTCACACTGTTAAGGATATTGGCCGGTATCGGGAGGATCAGGTCCGAATCCGGCAACGAGAACATGGCTGAATGGAAGCTCGTGGTGATCAATGCGACCCGCCGCTCTACCTTGTGAGGGGCCAGCGCCACATCGATCGGCCCATTGGCACGGCCGCGCCGGGACACACTGATCTGCGGGTAGCTGGCGAAGCGCTGTGGGGTGATGGGCGCATCGAAGATCGGATGCCCTTCGCGTGCAAGCCCCACGAAGTAAGTGTTGAACAGGCTCTGGACCTTGATTTCCGGGCCTAGCTCAACGGCCGAACTGATGATCAGGTCGATCTGCCCGTTGCGCAGCACCGCATCATCGTCGCCACTGCCCTCCGGCACAAAACGCAGCACCGTACGCGGCGCCTGGGCCAGCATCATGCGCAGCAACTGGGCACCGTACAGGGCGATGAACAGGTCGTTGGTGCGAATGTTGAACGCGCGGTCCAGGCTCACCAGGTCCACATCGTCACGGCTGCGGAACACCTGCCCGGCCTGCTCCACCAGCCCGTGCACCTGCTCGCGCAGGGCCAATGCCCGTGGCGTCGGCACCAGGCCACGGCCGGCGCGCACCAGGATCGGGTCGCCCAATGCGTCGCGGATACGCCCCAGGGTGCGGCTCATGGCTGCCGGGCTCAGGTTCATGCGCTGTGCCGCGCCAACCACACTGCCTTCATCAAGCAAGACATCGAGGGCAATGAGCAGGTTCATGTCCGGGAGTTGCATGGCCGTTTTCCGTTACAGCGGTGGGGAATGGCGATGGTAGCAGGTTGGGGGATTGCACCAGACGCAATGCGCTCGTGCGTGGTGGGGCATTTATTCACCGAATGTGATCGGCGATAAATGAACCATTGCCAGGTCTGGCCTATTCGCGGGCACGCCCGCTCCCACAGGGATCGCACAGTATCTGAAGGCTGCGCAGTACCTGTGGGAGCGGGCATGCCCGCGAAAGGGCCGGTCCTGCAGACTTATCAGCCAGCCTCAGCCAAGGATCCCCAATGCCCACCCCCGTCCTGATTGCCATCGACGCCTCCCCCGCCTCCACCGCCCTGCTCACCCTCGCCCGCCGCTACTGCCGCCCCGCCGAACACGAACTGCACATCCTGCTGGCCATCGATTCCACCTTCGCCGTGCACGAGCATCCCGCGCCCTACACCGCTGAAGAACTGGAGGAATACCCCGCCGCCTGTGAGGAACAGCAGCATGCCGACCACGCCGTGGCCGAGGCGGTGCGCGCATTGCAGCAAGCCGGCTTCACCAGCCAGGGCTGCATGGTGGCCGGGCAGCCAGTAGAGGCTATCGTGGCCAAGGCGCAGGCGTTGAACTGCGAGCTGATCATCATGGGCCACCGCCACCTGTCGCGGCTGGGGCGGTTGCTGGATCCGTCGATCAGCGCAAAGGTGATCGACCGGGTTGAGGTTCCAGTGTTGGTGGGGGCGGCGTGAACCGCTGATCAGCCGGGTAATGCGATTGCATTGACCAAAGTTGAGTACAGGCAGGGCGCAACGCTGAGCGTCGACCACAAGCACTGGTTCAGAGCGAAATTCTTTCAGCAATACCGCTTGTTCTTTCGCTATCACACCGCCAGCCGGATCATCGTACTGGCTTGGGTCAATGACGATTCGACCAAGCGGGCTTACGACAGCAGCGAGGACGCTTACAAGGTCTTTCAGAAGATGCTGCTAACTGGCCATCCACCAGACGATTGGGATCAATTGCTGCGAGAGTGCGGGGCTGTGCATGTCAGGCCCAGGTAGGCAGGCTTGAGCGGCATCCCATAAGGGATGGGTCAATCGCGACGACTAGCAAGTTCCTGCTCGATCTGCTCGATACTCGGCAAGCTTGCCTGCAACTCTTCTGGTAAAGCACTGATCAACTGAAACTCAGCGACTCCAATAGGTTGAGCCTTGCCACGCAATGCGTATTCAGCGACCACCTTGTTCTTGCCTTTGCATAGAAGCAATCCAATCGTAGGGTTGTCTTGTTCCAGCTTCATCTGCAAGTCAACTGCAGTGAGGTAAAAGCTCAGTTGACCCAGATGCTCCGGCTTGAACTTCTCAGTCTTCAGTTCTATCACCACATAGCAACGCAGCTTCAAGTGGTAGAACAGGAGATCGATGTAGAAGTCATCACCTCCGACCTCCAGATGCACTTGGCGCCCGACGAAGGCAAAACCTGCCCCCAGTTCAAGCAGGAATAATGTGATGTGTTCTACTAAAGCTGCTTCAATCTCTCGTTCACTGGCTTCGGGGGTCACATTCAGGAAGTCGAAAAGATAAGGACCCTTGAGAAACTGTTTTGCCAGATCAGTACCTGGCGGCTGTAAATGCGTCGAAAAATTCGAGATGGCATTGCCTTCCCGCTCCAGCAACCTCGACTCGATGTGCATCTGCAGAGTTGAGCGCGACCATCCGTACTCCGATGCCCGCGTCGCATACGCAAGCCGCTCCTCCGGTTTTTTCAGCTTTGTCAGCAACACCAGATTGTGGCCCCACGGCAATTGTCCAACAGCCTGTTGGACAATTGCCTCCTCTGGCCAAGCCTCGGCAAACGCTCGCATGTACATCAGGTTGGCCCGCGAAAAGCCTTTCATCCCCGGGAACTCAGCTTTCAGGTCATGAGCCAGTCGCTCTATGACCTTAGCCCCCCAACCCTGAGCAGCCTGTCGCTCGACAATGTCTCGCCCAAGATGCCAGTAAAGACTCACTAGCTCCCGATTCACGGCGAGACTGGCCTTTTGCTGGCTCTTATGAATACGAACCTTGAGATCAGCAAGCCAAGCTTTGTAGCCATTTGGCGTGTCGATCAGAGATGGCGCTCTTTCGGGCATGGGATGAGTGTTCCTGGATCAGGCGAAATGCTGCTTGAATGGCGGTCCCAGCCTGCTCTTCTGGTAAAACACTGCCAATAGCAGCAACTCGCGATTCTTCTCCGAAGCGAGTAGGCCATTTCCCAAAACAAAAAAACTGCACGTGACTGTGGAAATGAGCTTGCCTGCGAAGGGGCCTCAGCAGCTCTGACTGGGCCAGCTCACCCCTCGCTCGGCTTCACCACCACCGTGCACGTCGTCCCCGCCGCCAGCAAAAATCCTTCAGGCACTTCATCGATATGAATCCGCACCGGCACCCGCTGCGCCAGCCGCACCCAGTTGAAGGTCGGGTTTACATCGGCAATCAGCTCACGGCTCTGTGGGTTGTCGCGGTCATAGATGCCGCGGGCAATGCTCTCCACATGGCCCTTGATGCGCTCGCCGCTCATCATCTGCAACTCGGCCTGGTCGCCCACTTTCACGTGCGGCAGTTTGGTTTCTTCGAAGAACCCGTACACCCAAAACGAGTTCTCGTCGACCACCGCCATCACTGCTTCACCGGTACGCGCATAGTCGCCCTTGTGGATGTTCAGGTTGGTCACGTAGCCGTCCACCGTGGCCACGATGTGGGTGCGCTTGAGGTTCAACTCGGCAGCCGCCAGTTCGGCAAGGGCCTGCTGGTAGTCCGCCTGGGCGGAGTTGGCGATGTTGCTGGCGTCGTCGCGGTTTTCCTTGGAGATCACCAGGTTGTCCATGTCGGCACGGCGCTTGGCGTTGACCTTGCGCATTTCCCAGGTGGCCTTGCGCGAAGCAACCATGGCCTTGGCCTGGTCGACCGCCAACTGGTAGTGCTCGGGGTCGATCTGGATCAGCAGGTCACCCTTCTTCACCCGTTGGTTGTCCTTGACCGGCACGTCCACCACGTAGCCCGGCACATCGGCGGCAACGTTGATGATGTCGGCACGCACGCGGCCGTCACGGGTCCAGGGCGTGGTCATGTAGTGCAGCCACAACTGGCGGCCAATCACCACGGCGGCGGTCAGCACCAGCAAGGTAGCGATCAGGCTGAAAAACTTTTTCATCGAAGGGTTCTCACCAGTAGAGCGATAGCGCCAGGGCGCCGAACAGGCAGACGAACAGGCTCAGGCGCAGCAGCGCCGGGTGCCAGAAGAAGCGATAACCATCATGGCTGGCGATGAACCGGTCCAGGCCCCAGGCCAGGCCCAGGGCGAACAGGAACATCAAGGTCATGGTGGGCATGTACACGCCATGGAAGGCGATTTCACGGGGCATGCTTTCACGGAGCATCGTGCAGTCCTTTCGCCGGTACCAGCGGCGACTGTGGGTCCAGCAGGGAAGAACGGATGAAGTGCAAATAGCTTTGTGCACGGCGCAGCACCGAGGTGTCGAAGTGCCGGGCAAACGGCTCGTCAGTGGCCTGCACACGGGCAATGGCATGGTCCACCGCCACCAGCGCACGTTCGTGGTTGCTGGCACTGGGTTGCAGGAACAGCCGTGCCAGGGCGCGGCCCATCACGCGGATGGCCTGGCGCCACGGCTGTGATTCGGCGTAGGCCGGGTGCACCGGCGCGCGGGCCTGTTCCTTGCGCAGCTCGATCACGGCGTGGCCGATTTCCAGCACGGTGAACATCCAGCCCATGAGCTGGCTTTGCACCTGCGGTTTACCGGCCGCCAGACCATAGGCCTGGTGCAGCAAGTCGCGGGTGCGGCTTTCAAAGGCCGTGCCGATACCACGCAGGCGGCCGCTGATGGCGAACAGCACCTGCTCGCGCAGTTCCTGCTCCAGGCGGCTCCACAACCAGCGGCTGTTGGGCGGCAGGATGATCGCCCCGGCAGCGGCACAGACGAACATGCCGATGACCATGCCGATGTAGTCGTTGATGAAGCTATACGGGTCATACACGGTGAGGTTGTTGGGCACCGAGCCGATGGCAAAAAACACCAGCAGGCCGATGCCATAACCGGCATAGGCCGGGCGCGACGAGAGGAACGCGCCCAGCACGAACACCGGCGCCAACACCATGCACAGCAGAGGGAAGCCGTCGATCCAGGGGAACACGAAGAAGGTTTCGAAGAAGCCGACAAAGGCGCCGATGGCCGTGCCGCAAGCCATCTGGAACGACATGCGCTTGGGGTTCGGCGAGGCCGCCGAGAGGCCCACGGTGACGGTGGCGATAAGGGTCATCATGGCGCCGCTGGGCCAGTCGCTGAGCAGCCAGTAGCTGCCCAGCAGCAACAACACAGCCGAGGCGCGCACGCCGGCGGCCAACGACACCAGCCAGCTGGTCTGCGCCACGTAGGGCTCATCCCACTGTTCGCGCTCGTGCTTGTGTGCAGCCAGCGAAGCGTGGGTTTCGGCGTAGCTGTACATTTCGTCGACAAAGCGGTACAGCAGCTCGAATGCGGTGTGGAAATCGAGCAGGTCGGCCTCGCTGGGGTCGGTCGCCAGGTACTCGGCACGCAGCCCTCGCACCTGGGCTTGCAGGCCTTCCTTGTAGGCGGCCAGCTCCAAGGTGAGGCGCAACGCATCGGCATCGGTCAGCGCCCGGCCCACGTAGGGCTGCAACAGCTCTACCAGCGTATTCAGCCCTGGCTCGATGGCACCGACGATCTGCAACGGGCCACGGGCGCGCAGGCGCTCCAGCAAACGGTGCAAGGCGTTGAAACGCGTGGTGATGGCCATGAATTCGCTGTTCATCCGCACCAGGCGGCCAGAACGGCGGCGCATGTGCGGGTCTTCGAAGGCGGTGACGTTGCGCAGGCTCTCAAGGCCGACCGCTTCGGCAACGAAACGCACGTTGCTGCTCTCGAACCGGTCTTTCTGGCTGTCACCACGCAAGGCCTCGACCACCACCCCGGCGAACACGCCAAAGCGCTGGTACAGGGCGTTGCGCATGGCGGCACTGGCTGACTGCGGCAAGATCGCGGCGCTGACGAAAGTCGACACCAGAATACCCAGGGCAATCTCCAACACCCGCCATACCGCCGCCATGAACGCCTGGTCGGGGTGCTGCAACACCGGCAGGCCGATCATGGCCGCGGTGTAGCCGGCCAGCACGAAGCCATAGGCGCGGAAGGTGCGGTAGCGCATGGCGCCGGCCGAGCACAGCCCCACCCACAGGGCCAGGCTAGGCAGGAACAGCTCGGTGTTTTGCGGAAAGATGGCGATCAGCGCCACCATCATCGCCGAACCGGCCAGGGTGCCGAGCACCCGGTAGAAGCTCTTGGCGAACACGTGGCCACTTTGCGGCTGCATCACGATGAACACAGTGATCATGGCCGTGCGCGGTTGCGGCAGCTCCAGGCGCATGGCCAGCCACAAGGTGATGAAGGCGGCGGCCAGCACCTTGAAGATGTACACCCACGTCACCCCGTCGGTGCGCGCCCAGGCAAAGAAGCCCCGGCGCCATTCCAGGCTTTGCAGCCAGCGCACGGGCAAACTGGAAGTGCTCATTCGGCGTTATCCGGCTTCTTGTCGAAAATGGCCAGGGTGGCCGGGGTTTTCGGCGCCGCCTGGCGCTGCTCCTTCGGCACATCCTGGCCAGCCTGCAGGCCACCGCCCAAGGCAGTGACCAGCTCGGCATGGGCGATCAGCCGGGCAGCCTGCACCTGCTGCTGCACTTGCTGCTGGCGGAACAGCAAGGTTTGCGCATTGAGCACGTTCAGGTAGTCGGTAAGGCCACGCTGGAAAGCGACCATGGCGATGTCGTAGGTTTTCTGCGCGGCCGCGACGGATTCGGCGGCGAAATGCGACTGTTCTTTCATCGACTCGCGGCGGATCAGCTGGTCGGAGATGTTCTTCAGCGCGCCAACCACGGTCTGGTTGTAACGCGCCACGGCCACGTCATACCCCGCCGACGCCACACCCAGTTCCGAGCGCAGGCGGCCACCGTCGAAGATGGGCAGGCTGATGGCCGGGCCGACGTTGTAGTTGAATTTGCGCCCGGTCAGGAACTCCAGCGGGCCACCGCCGGTGGCCATGAAGCCCAGGCTGCCAACCAGGTCCACATTGGGGAAGAAGCCGGCATGGGCGACGTCTATGCCACGCGCCTGTGCAGCCACCTGCCAGCGGCTGGCGACCACGTCGGGGCGCTGGCCGACCAGCTCGGCAGGCAGGTTGGATGGCAGTTTCAGCGGCGCGGCCAGGGCCAGGGTCGGGCGCTGCAACTGTGCGCCCTCCCCCGGGCCCTTGCCGGCCAGTGCGGCCAACTGGTTGCGGGTCAGGGCGATGTCTTCGTTCACGCTGTCGAGCTGGCGGTGGGTTTCCGGCAGCGGTGCTTCGGCCTGGCTGACTTCGAAATGGGTGCCGATGCCGGCGTCCAGGCGGCGCTTGGCCAGGGCCAGGATCTGCTCTTGCTGTTCCAGCTCGGCCTTGACGATATCGCGCTGGGCAAAGTGCAGGCTCAGCTGGATGTAGGCACGCACCACGTTGTTCTGCAGCTCCAGCTGCGCCTGGCGGGCTTCGGCAACACTCATGTGCGCCTGGTCCACCGCCTGCTCGCTGGCATTGCGTTCGCGGCCCCACAGGTCGAGTGCGTAGCTGAAGCCGAAGGCGGCGTTGTTGTCCCAGGTGTTGGCACCCGACAGTGCGCCCGGTCCGTAGAACTGGTCCTCAGGCCAGTTGTGGCGCTTGAGCGCAGCCTGGCCATTGACCTGGAGCTTTTCTGCCGACTCGACCACACCGGCCATGGCCATGGCTTCGCGCACCCGTGCGGCGGCCATGGCCAGGCTTGGGCTGCCGGCCACTGCCAGGGCAACCCAACGGTCCAGCTGGGGGTCGCCATAGGCGTGCCACCACTGCTGGTCGGGCCAATGGGCGTCGGTCGCGGCTTCGCGTATGGCCGCGTCGGTGGTCAAGGTATTGGCTTGCAGCGTCTTGCTTTGCGGGGCAATGCCCCAGGTTCCGATACAGCCGCTCAAGGTGAGGGCAAGGGCACAGGCACTGAACGCATTGAGCGTTCTGATGATGCGACGCGGCACAGCTGCGATTTCCCGAGGAAGAGGTGAAGGGGCCGGGCAATTCTAGGGGGCGGCAGCACTGGCGATAAGCGCAGATTCCTGCGAATCTTTGTTACCGAAACAGCGATAATCCGCCTTTGGTCGAAGGTAACTTTTCAGCTTTTTGTCGTTACTTCGTGACACAATTTTGTCCTCTACATTGAGAGTGACCCATGGACACCCTGCAAAACATGCGTGCTTTCAGTTGCGTAGCCCAGCTAGGCAGCTTCACCGCTGCGGCGGCTCAACTGGATACGACCACCGCGAACGTGTCGCGGGCGGTCTCCAACCTGGAAGCCCATCTGCAAACAAGGCTGCTCAACCGTACTACCCGCCGCATTGCGCTGACCGAAGCCGGCAAACGCTACCTGATGCGTTGCGAACAGATTCTTACCTATGTGGAAGAAGCCGAAGCCGAAGCCAGCGATGCCCACGCCCGCCCTGCCGGGCAGTTGAAGGTGCACTCGATGACCGGGGTCGGCCAGCACTTCGTGGTGGATGCCATCGCCCGCTACCGCGAATCGCACCCGGACGTGACCTTCGACCTGACCATGGCCAACCGCGTGCCCGACCTGCTCGACGAAGGCTATGACGTGTCCATCGTGCTGGCCACCGAGCTGCCCGACTCGGGGTTCGTATCCCAGCGGCTGGGCATTACCTACAGCATCGTCTGCGCCTCGCCCGGCTACATTGCCCGCCACGGCAGCGCGCAAAAGCCAGCCGACCTGCTCAAGCACGCCTGCCTGCGCATGGTCAGCCCGGTGATCCCGCTGGAAAAATGGCTGTTCGACGGGCCGGAAGGCCAGGAAATGGTCAACATCACCAGCTCGCCGTTCATGGTGAACACCGCCGACGCCATGAAAACCGCGATCCGCAGCGGCATGGGCGTGGGCGTGCTGCCCATTTACTCGGCCATCGACGGCCTGCGTGATGGCAGCCTGGTGCGGGTGCTGCCCGAGTACCGCCTGCAGGAGCTGAACCTGTACGCCATCTACCCGTCGCGGCAATACCTGGATGCCAAGATCAAGACCTGGGTCGAGTACCTGCGCAACTCGCTGCCGGAGATTCTCGCCGCCCATGAGGCCGACCTGAAAACCCATCAGGTGCTGATCGCCAACTAAAAAGCTGCTGCAAGGCGGTGGTAGACAATGGTAGGTTGCTAACCATTGACAACCACCGCCTTGCAGAGAAGTTGCCCGATGAAAAAGACCGTCCTGGCCTTCAGCCGTATCACCCCGGCCATGGCCGAACGCCTGCAGCAAGACTTCAACGTGATTCTGCCGAACCCGAAACTCGGCGACATCAATGCCCAGTTCAACGAAGCCCTGCCCGAGGCCCATGGCCTGATCGGCGTTGGCCGCAAGCTCGGCCGTGCCCAGCTTGAAGGCGCGGCCAGGCTGGAGGTGGTGTCCAGCGTTTCGGTCGGTTACGACAACTATGACCTGGACTACTTCAACGAACGTGGCATCGCCCTGACCAACACCCCTGATGTGCTCACCGAAAGCACCGCCGACCTGGGTTTCTCGCTGATCATGGGCTGCGCCCGCCGCACCGCCGAGCTGGATGCCTGGACCAAGGCCGGCAACTGGCAGGCCACCGTGGGCCCGGCGCACTTCGGCAGCGATGTGCATGGCAAGACGCTGGGGATCGTCGGCATGGGCAACATTGGCGCTGCCGTTGCCCGCCGTGGGCGGTTCGGTTTCAACATGTCGGTCATCTACGCGGGCAACAGCCGCAAGACCGCGCTGGAACAGGAGCTGGGGGCGCAGTTCCGCAGCCTGGATGATTTGCTGGCAGAAGCGGATTTCGTGGTCATCGTGGTGCCGCTGTCCGACGCCACGCGCAAGTTGATTGGGGCACGTGAGCTTAAGCTGATGAAGCCGAGCGCCTTCCTGATCAACATTGCCCGCGGGCCGGTGGTGGACGAAGCGGCGCTGGTCGAAGCGCTGCACAACGGCACCATTCGTGGGGCTGGCCTGGATGTGTACGAAAAGGAGCCGCTGAGCGATTCGCCGCTGTTCAAGCTGCCCAATGCGCTGACCTTGCCGCACATTGGTTCGGCTACTGCCGAAACCCGCCAGGCCATGGCCAACCGGGCAATGGACAACCTGCGCGCGGCGCTGCTGGGTGAGCGGCCGCGGGACCTGGTGAACCCGCAGGTTTGGAAGGGCTGATAGCCTTTCTTAGCCTGTACTGGCCCCTTCGCGGGCGCGCCCGCTCCCACAGGAACTGCACAGATATTGAGGCCTGTGTTTTACCTGTGGGAGCGGGCAAGCCCGCGAAGAGGCCGGTGCAGGCAGCACATCATCTATTTGGCCACCACCAACCCCTCAGCCACCTTGGCCTTGGGCTTGCGAAACACCAGCACATTCCCCGCCATCACCGCCACCAGCCCCATCAGGGCCGGCGCCGTCCACTGGTACCCCTCGGCCACCGCCGACACATTAAGCGCAACCAACGGGAACAGCACCGTGCAATAGGCTGCCCGCTCCGGCCCCATGCGCCCGACCAGGGTCAGGTAGGCAGTGAAGCCGATCACCGAGCCCGGTATCACCAGGTACATCAACGACCCGATATAGCGGGTGTTCCATTCCATGTCGAAAGGAATACCGCTAGCCAGGCAATACACCGCCAGCATCATCGCCCCGTACGCCATGCCCCAGGCATTCGTGGTCATGGGCCTGAGCCCGGCCTTCTGCTGCATGCTCGACAGCATGTTGCCCGCCGAGAAGCACAGCGTGCCGAGCAAGGCCAAGCCAAGGCCGTATAACGTCTCGCGGCTGGCGCTGTGGTGCGACAGCTCTGGCCAGAACAGCAAGCCCAGGCCGAGCAAGCCAAGGGCGCCGCCACCCAGCACATTGCTGGCGATTTTCTGGCCGAAGAACATCCGAGCGTTAAGTGCGTTCCACAATGTGGCGGTGGAGAACACCACGGCGATCAGGCCACTGGCAATCCACTGGCTGGCCGTGAGAAAGCACATGAAGTTGACGCAGAACAGGCACAAGCCCTGGGCCAGGCAGATCTGGTGGCCGCGGCGGTTCATAGGTTGCAGGCGGCGGGTGAGCAGCAAGATGGCGAACAGGATCAGCCCCGCCAGGGCGAAGCGGTAAACGATCGAGACAGGGATGGCGACCACACCCAACTGGAGCTTCAGGGCAATCCAGGTGGTACCCCAGATCAGGACGGTGAGCAGGTACAGTGACAGGTTCATGGCGGTGGTTCCTTGGGGCCTTTCGAGATCGGTGCTCGGCGCTTCGCGGCTAAAGCCGCTCCCACAGGGACCGCACTTCTCTGCAACTGGCGCGGTCCCTGTGGGAGCGGGTTCACCCGCGAATCGAGGGCGCAGCCCTCGCCGAGGCATTCCAGTGTTCTCCTGTCCAACACTTGCGCGCTTGCACAAACTTGCGCATTTGTCCCGCCAGTGGCTGTAACCCTGCCCAAGGCGCAGTAGGATGAGCTACAGAGGAACCGCCCATGACCCCACTCACCCAGCTGCAAGTGTTCAACGCCATGCACGCCTCGCCCCACGCGCGGCTGGAGCTGAGCGCGCACCTGGGCGACGGGCTGGCGGCGGCGTTGTGGAGCAACCGTGACGATGCCCGCGACTACCAGGCGCCGACGCATCACACCCTGTCGTGCTACATCGCCGACGGCACCGGCACCTTCCGCCGCCAACGCCCGGCAGACAAGGGCGCGCCCGGCAAGCTGTGCGTGATGCCGGCCGGGCAGGAGTCGAACTGGGTGGTCAATGGTGCGATCCGGCTGGCGCACCTGTATGTGAGCGAGGCGCAGTTCGCCTTGGGTTGCGTGCGCCTGCTCGACCGGGAACCCCGTGAATTGCAGTTGCAGGAGGCGACCTTTCTCGACGACCCGCAACAGGCCACTCGCTTTCGCCAATTGATCACCCTGGGCTGGGACGAGCCCGGCGAGCGCTTGCTGGCCAGTACCCTGGCGCACGAGATCGTCGACCATGCGCTGCTCAGCCAGGTCGGCCTGCGCCAGGGCCTGCGCCTGAAAGGCGGGCTGGCACCCAACCTGCGCCGGCAACTGGTCGATTACATCGAGGCACACCTGGACCAGCCGCTTACCCTGGGTGAACTGGCCTTGCGCTGCAACCTGTCCGAATACCACTTTGCGCGCATGTTCCGCACCAGTTTCGGGCTACCGCCGCACCAGTACCTGCTGGCCCGACGACTGCAGCGGGCCTGCCAGCTGCTGCAACTGGGGGTGATGCCGCTGGGGGAAATTGCCCTGCTCTGCGGGTTTGCCAGTGCCAGCCATTTCAGCAACCGGTTCCGCCAGGCGATGGGTGCCACACCGGGCGAGTACCGTTTGGCCTTCGTTCTGTGAAACAGGGGCCGCTTTGCGGCCCATCGCGACACAAGGCCGCTCCTACATGGAAACGCGCACCCCTGTAGGAGCGGCCTTGTGTCGCGATGGGCTGCGAAGCAGCCCCAGATACCTAGAACTCGAAGGTGCTCGACAAGCTCACCTGCCGCGCATCGCCAATCGCCACAAAGTACTGGTTCACCGCCGAGCTGTAGTACACCTTGTCGAACAGGTTCTTCACGTTCAATTGCAGCCGGACATTGTGCTCATCGAGCTTGGTCTCATAGGTAGCGAACGCATCAGCCACGGTGTACGACGGCAGGTCGAAGGTGTTGGTCGAGTTACCCGCCCGTTCACCCACGTAGCGTGCACCTGCACCGAACCGTAGCTTGTCGCCACCGAACAGGCTGCCGAAGTCGTACACAGCCGATAACGAGCCCGTGTGCCTGGCCACGTTCTGCAGGCGGTTGCCCTCAAGGTCCGGGTCTTTCGTCACCTTGGCATCGGTAAAGGCATAGCTGCCGATCAGGCTCCAGCGCTCGCTGAGCTGGCCGGTCAGGTCAAGCTCCACACCTCTTGAATTGACCTCACCGGCATTGCTGTAGACCGTCTCGCCGGTTCCGCTGTCGAAATTGGCGACCAGCACATTACGCTTGGTGATGTCGAACAGCGCCAAGGTACCGGTCAGGCGGCCCGGCATGTCCAGCTTGGCGCCCAACTCCCACGACTTGCCTTCCTCGGGCGCAACGGACGAGTCCAGTACTACGCCGCCCGTCAGCGGCGCAATGCTGGAGTTGGGCTTGAACGACTCGCTGTAACTGCCATAGAACGACAGCTGGTCATCGACCTTGTAGACAATGCCGGCATGCGGCACCCAGGCCTGGCCGCTGTTATCGGTATTGGCCGTGAACGGTCGACCGCGGCCGGCATACTGGTCGAACTGCTGGAATCGCGCGCCGGCCACCAGGAGCCAGTGATCATCCAGGTGCAACGCGTCCTGCACGAACAGTGCATCGGTGCGCAGCTTGTCGGTCTGGTCGCTGTCACTGGCACGTACGCTGGTGCCTTCCACCTCCTGGCCGTAAACGGGGTCGAGGTAACTGAAAGTGGAGCGTGCGGTCTGGCGGATCAGGTCGCCGCGATACACCTTGCGGTCTTCATGGTCGACGCCGAACAACAGGTCATTCTGCATGCCGGCCAACTCCACGTTACCGGCCAGGCTGAGGGTGGCGAACTGGTCGCGGCTCATGGCGTTGTGGGTGCCGTCGATGCTGCGCGTCAGTGTGCCTTTGGCCTCGTTGACGCCGGTCACCCGCACCTGGCTTGCATCATATGTTTCACGGTTGAAGCTGTAGCCAAAGTGCAGTTTCCAGTCATCGGCCAGCTGGTGGTCGACTTCCAGCCGATACAGGTCGGAGCGCCCCTCCATGTCGTTGAACGGCTCGTCCAGCCGACGCGTGGCGGGGATGTTCAGCGGGTGGCCGTTGTTGCCGAACGCGGTGCCACGGTCGAACGGGTAGAGAAATTCGCGATGCTCGTAGGCCAGCACCACCTGGGTGTCTTCGCCCAGCCAGGCCAGCGACGGCGCTACCAGTGACTCGCGGTGCACGCCATAGTTGCGCCAGTAATCCTCGTCTTCGTGATCGACGATCAGCCGGTAAGCTAAGTTGCTGTCACCCAGTGCGCCAGTGCTGTCGAACCCGCCGCCACTGCCATTCTTGCCACTGCCGTAGGTGGAGCCGCGTACGGTCAGCGCGTTGTACTGTTCAAGTTGCGGGCGCTTGCTGACCACGTTGATCACCCCGCCCGGGTCCTGGATGCCGTACAGCAGCGAGGCCGGGCCCTTGAGCACTTCAACCCGCTCGGTGCTGGCGTTGAGGCTGCGGCCCTGCACGATGGGCATGCCATCACGCATGATCGAACCGTCGCGGTTATCGCCAAAACCGCGCTTCATTACCGTGTCGGAGGTGCCGCCAAAGTTGTTGCCTTGGGTAATGCCGCTGACGTTGGCCAGGGCATCATCCAGGTTACGCGGGGCCTGATCGCGGATGACCTGGGCGGGTACCACGTTGATGGCCTGGGGGATGTCCTGGTTCGGGCCCTGCCCGCGCATGATCGAGGCGGTGGCCGGCGGTTGATAGCTGTACACGTCCATTTGCGAGGTCACGGTGGTGGCCTGCAGGTTGAGGGCGCCGGAGGTATCTGCGGTTTCCAGGGTGAGGGTGCGTGCATCGACTCGGCGCCAGGCCAGCCCGGCATTGCCCAGCAACTGCTGCAGGGCCTGTTCGGCGCTGAAGCGGCCGTTCAGTGCCGGTGCCTGCACGCCCGGCAGTTCCAGGGTGTAGACCACACTCTGGCCAGTGGTGCGGCTGAAGGCGTTGAGCGCCTGGGCCAGGGGCTGGGCCGGCTGGGCGAAGGCATAGGTCTGCTGTTGCTCGGCGGCACTGGCCAAGGGGGCGACAGCAATGGCCGGGAGCATGGCAAGGCCGAACCAGAGAGGGACGCAACGCGGGGTGAACTTCATGGACGCTGACCTGTGAGAGGGTGATGATTGCGAATGAATCGCACTTCCACTCATTACACGGATGCCACGTCCTGTTACCTCACCCGCTTTCTGAAAATTTTTTCTCCTGCGCTGGCCTCTTCGCGGGCATGCCCGCTCCCACAGGAATGGCACAAGCCTCAAAACCGGCACAGTACCTGTGGGAGCAGGCGTGCCCGCGAAGAGGCCGGTGCAGGCGACTACCGAACCAGGGTCAACCGCCCCAATACGGTCTGCCGCGAAAAGCCCATCACCTTGCCCAGTGAATCCAGCGCCAGCAGTGGCTCGCCCACCGGGAAACTGCCACTGACCTTGCGCTGCCCTAGTTCGCCATCCAGCAACACAATGCGCCCTGGGTAATAGCGCCGGAGGTCTTCTACCACCTGAGCCAGCGGCACCTGGTAATAGTTCAGCCACCCTTGGCGCCAGGCCAGGCGGTTGTCACTGTCCACAACCTGGGTGTCACCGACCTTGCCTGCGCTGTAGTTCACCTGCTGGTTGGCAGTCAGCTCACGCGCCAAGGTGCCCTGCGCAGGGCTCACCCCCACACGCCCGCTGCGCACCGTCACCTGGGCGCCCTCGCCTTGCTCACGCACCTCGAACTGGGTGCCGAGCACTCGAACTTCGCCACCGGCCGCTTCAACCAGGAACGGCTCGCCGGTATGCGTCACCTGGAAGAACGCCGCGCCATGCAGCAACCGCACACGGCGCTCACCCTGGGCAAAATCGACGGCAATGGCGCTACCCGCATCCAGCGTTACTTGCGACTGGTCGGCCAAGGTCACCTGGCGAATCTGCCCGGCAGTGCTGTAGTCGGCCTGCAAGTCCTGTAACCAGTAGGCCGGGTGCCAGCCACCGGCAATCCCCACTGCCAGCACCAGGCAGGCCGCCATCGCCAGTGCCGCCACGCGCCGCCACGGGCTGCGGGTCGGCGGGCTGGCCATGGCATCGAGGTAGCGCTGCAAGGCGTCCTGTTCCTCGTCCGCCAGCAGCAAAGCTGGGGCAGCGCTTTTTTGCCACAGCACCTGGGCCTGTTCATAGGCGTCACGATGCCGGGGGTCGGCCAGTAACCAGCGCTTGAACGCCGCCCCTTCGGCTTGCGCGGGCTGCTCGTTGATGCGGCTGAGCCATTGCAGTGCTGCCTGGGATTGCGCCTCGGTAATGGGGGGCATGCTGCTCATCGACGGGCGCTCCCTGGCCGGCGTGGAGTGGGCGCGGGCTCGGCAACACTGGCCTTGCACGCTTCAAGGGCGCGCATCATATGCTTTTCCACGGCACTCTGGGACAACTGCATGGCCTTGGCGATTTCGCCGTACTTGCAGCCGTGGATGCGGTTGAGCAGAAAGATCTGCCGGGTGCGCTCGGGCAAGGCACGCAAGGCGGCCTCGATGCGCTGCAGGTCGTGGTCCACCTCCAGGGCCTGCTCGGGTGCTTGGGCCATGGCCACCTCGTCTACTGGCAAGGCGGCTTCTGCCACACGCTCTCGGCTGCCTTCACTGCGCAGGTGGTCGATGGCCAGGTTGCCGGCGCAACGCAGCAGGTAGGTGTCCAGTGCCTCGACCTTGACCTCGGGGCGGCGCCAGAAGCGCAGGAACAGTTCCTGGACCAGGTCCGAAGCCGTGGCACGGCAGCCGACCCGTCGGCTGACCAGCGCCTCCATGCGCGCCCGTTGGGCCAGGAAAACCTGGACGAAACGTGCACGCCCGCCGCCATTCTCGGCGTCCAGTTCGGTCATGTCCCCCGGCTCGCTCACAGGGTCACACTGCAAACACGGCCAGCAACGGCCCCAGCACCACGCTGGCGGCGGCCAGGCCCAGCAGCAGGCGCGGTTGGTAAGGTAGCCCGAACACCCACAAGGTCACCCCGGCCATCATCACCGCCGTCCACTCCACCAGGCCGTGGGCCCAGCCACGCAAGTGCACGCTCAGAACCAGCGACAGCATCAGCAGCAGCCAACCGGCGATACGCAACAGCCGCAACTGCCCAGGGCGCGGCTTGCGCCCGAGCAAGTCGCTGAAGTGTTTTTCCATGGCCAGGCACAAGGCAACAAAACCTGCGAATGCGATAAGTGCGTTACCCAGCATCAGCTCGCCTCCGCCGTTTCGGTGCTCGGCTTTTTCGCCACACGTGGGCGCTTGGCAACCGGCTTGGGGCTGCGCAGCATCTTGCCGGCCAGCCAGGCCAGGAACAGCCCGGTTGCCAGGGCTGTCAGGTCGAAGCCGGCCATGGCCCAGTCACCTTCCAGCAGCGAATTGTTCAGCCCCCGATCAGTGCTCAGGCCGTTGAGCAACGGCAGCAAGGCAAAGGCCAGCGCACCCACCGCAAGTTGCTCGCCCCAGGCCCTGCGCCCACTGCGCAGCACGGCATGCAAAAGCGACAGGCCCCAGGCCATGAAGAAGGCATTGACCTCCCAGTCGGCCCGGCCTTCGAAGCCCATCGGGATAAGGCGGTTGGCCCAGAAGAAAGCCGCCACCGCCAGCAACAAGCCGCTCATGCTGGCAATGTTCAGCACTTCGACCAGGCGCAGTTCACCCGGCATGTGCTCGCTCTTGGCGTGCTTGAGCTGGCGTTTGCCCAACCACATCACAAGCCCCGTGCCAATCACCGCAGTACCCGCCACCCCGAAGAAGAAGTACAACCAGCGCAGCCAAGGCCCAGCGAAATTGCCCATGTGCAGCCCGGCAAAACTGAAGGCGGTCATCATCGCCCCGCTCTCGGGCTTGCCCTGGCTCAGCAGCGCGCCACTGGCGCCGTCGAAGGTCCAGTTGGCACTGCGCCGGTAAGCCACATGGTCGGCAGCCGATTGGGTGAATGTGACGCGGGCGTTGCTGTCACCCGGGTTTTGCACCTGGATGTTGCCAATGCGCGCGCCCGGTTGCAGGGCCTGCACCTGGGCATACAGGCTCGGCAGCGGCACCAGCGGCGCAGCCACCTGGGCGGCCTTCGGCGCATCGTTGCGGCCGAACAGGTCGTTGAAGTACTTGTCGGTGTCATTGCCATAACTGGCCATGATCCCCGCCGGCATCACCATGTACATGAACAGCACCAGGCTGCTGTAACTGATCATCAGGTGGAACGGCAGCACCAGCACGCCAATGGCGTTGTGCCCGTCCAGCCAGGAGCGCTGCCCTTTGCCGGGGCGGAAGGTGAAGAACTCCTTGAAGATCTTCTTGTGGGTGATGATGCCGGTCACCAGCCCCAGCAGCATGATGAAGGCGCAGAAGGTCGACAGCCAACGGCCGAACGGGTAAGGCATCTGCAACTGGAAGTGGAAACGGTAGAAGAACTCGCCACCGCGGCTGTCGCGTGCTTCCACCGGCTGGCCCGTCTGTGTATCGAGGGTTTTGCTCACGAACCCGCGCTGCCCGCCATCAGGGTCGCGGTAGCCCACACTCAAGGCCGCCTCGCGTGCGTTGGGCATGCGAATGAACCACGTGCCCGAATGCGCGCCATGCTCTTGCAAGTAGTGCTGGGCCATGTCCAGGCTATTGAGCGGGTCAAGGGCATGGCTGCGCACTTCGGGCTGTGTCCAGTGGGTAATTTCTTCCTTGAAATACGACAACGTGCCGGTGAGGAAGATGGCGAACAACAGCCAGCCGAAAATCAGCCCGGTCCAGGTGTGCAGCCAGGCCATCGCCTGGCGGAAGCCTTCTTTCATGGGTTTTTCATCCAGTAGGCAACGCCGCTGATCATCCCCAGCAGCAGGCTTGGCGCCAGTACGCCCAACCAGGCACGCCAGGCGCTGCGGCACGCGAAGCACCAGATGAATGCCAGCAGGTAGAAGACGAACGACAACAACAGACCGGTAAGCGTGGCATCAACCCTTGGCAACGGCGCCACCAGGGCAATGCAGACGCTGGCCATGGACGCCAGCAGGTAGCCACCCAACAGCGCGGCCAGGCTGCGTGAGGCAACGGCCAGCCGATAGCTGAGCGGGAGGCCGGCAGTTTTGCGCGTCATGGCGAAGGTCCGGGCGTTTTTTGGGGGGTGCAATAATAATGATTTCAATTCTCATAAGCAAAGCCCGCAGACGGCTGACGATTGCTGAAAAAGCCTTCAGTCAATACAATGCGAACAATTCTTACTACCAGTTGCGCTGTACAGCGCCGGAGTATCACGGTGCCCAGCGCGCTCTCATCCACTGTCGAAGGCCTTTATCACGCGCATCACAACTGGCTCACCGGCTGGTTGCGTCGCCGGCTGGGCTGCCCGCAGAGCGCCGCGGACCTGGCCCAGGACACTTACCTGCGCCTGCTGCAGGCCCGCGAAGCACCGCAACTGGTCGAGCCGCGCGCGTTCCTTGCAACGGTAGCCAAGCGCGTGCTGTCCAACCACTTTCGCCGCCAGGAGCTGGAGCGTGCCTACCTGCAAGCGCTGGCACAGGTGCCCGAAGAAGTCGCACCGTGCGAGGAGCAGAAGGCGATCATTTTCGAGACCCTGCTGGAGCTCGACCGCCTGCTGGACGGCCTGCCTCCCTTGGTCAAGCGCGCCTTCCTGCTGGCACAGGTCGATGGCCTGGGCCAGGGTGAAATCGCCCGCGAACTGGGCATCTCGCTGGCCACGGTCAAGCGCTACCTGAGCAAGGCGGCCATGCGCTGCTACTTCGCCCTGTGAACGCCTCGTTTTCCCCGCAGGTGGCGGAGCAGGCCGTGCACTGGCTGATCGAGTCCCAGGGCGATGAATTTGGCCAGGCGCAACAACTGGCCTTCGACCATTGGTTAAAGGCTGACCTCGAGCACCAGCGGGCCTGGGCGCATATCCAACAGGTAAACCAGCGGCTGCGCGGCGTGTCCTCGCCGGTGGTGCATGCAACCCTGCAAGCCCCCCACTCGCCGGCCCGGCGGCGCGCGCTCAAGGCACTGCTGCTGGTGGGTGTGGCCAGTGCCACCGGGCTTGGGCTGCAACAACACAACCCAATGCCGGGCCTTATGGCCGACTACCGCAGCCCGGTCGGTCAGCGCCGGCGCATGGGCCTGGAAGACGGCAGCGTGTTGCAGCTCAACACCCGCAGTGCCGCCGACGTGCGCTTCGACGGGCAACAGCGCCGGGTGCGGCTGTTCGAAGGCGAACTGGCGCTGCAGGTGGCCAGCGATGCCCGGCCGTTGCTGCTGCGTACCGGCGAAGGGGCATTACGCCTGGACAGCGGGCGCTTCAACGTGCGCCAGTTCGACGGCTACAGCCTGGTTTCCGTCTTCGAGGGTGTGGCCAGCGTCGCGGGGCAACCGTTACTGGCTGGGCAGCAGGCACGCTTCACGGGGGGCTGGCAGTCGATCTCGGCGCTGGACCGCAATGTGGGCGCCTGGGTCGATGGCATGCTGGTGGCGTCGCACATGCGCCTGGCGGATTTTCTTGCCGAGCTTGGGCGCTATCGCCACGGGCAACTGGGGTGCAACGAGAAGGTCGCCGGCTTGCGCATTTCCGGGTCGTACCCGCTGGATGACAGCGAGCGCATCCTGCAAATGCTGGAAGTCGCGCTGCCGGTGCGAGTGCGACAGTTCACCCGGTACTGGGTAACCGTCGAGCCAAAAATCGGCTAGGGCCGGCAGATGCAGATTTTTTTTCGATCAAGTGAGCCATTTTCCCAACCTCGCGTGACAGACATGGCAGAACCCCTCTTTCAGGACCCGACCCATGCCGTTGCGCCCCAGCCCCCTGCTCCACGCCCTGCTGCTCACCACCACCCTTGGCCTGGCCATGCCCGCCGCCCATGCCGAAACCCGCAGCTACCACATCGCCGCCGGCTCGCTTGAAGACGCACTCAACCAGTTCGGCCGCGAAAGCGGTGCGCTGATCTCGTTCGGCTCGCAACTGACCCAAGGCATCAGCACCCAGGGCCTGGACGGCCAGTACGATGTGCGCCAAGGCCTCGACGTGCTGTTGCGCGGCAGCGGCCTGCAGGTGCGGCAGGAAACCGACAACGCCTTCAGCCTGCAGCCCGTCGGTAGCCCCGCTGGCAACGCCCCGGTCGAGCTCGGCGCTTCCACCGTGGTCGGCGACTGGCTGGCCGAGGCGCAGCAGGACAATGTGTTCGAACACCCCGGCGCCCGCGACGTGGTGCGCCGTGAAGAGTTCGAGCGCAACGGCGCGACCACTGCCCGCGAAGTGCTCAACCGCATCCCCGGTGTCAACGCCCCCGACAACAACGGCACCGGCAGCCATGACCTGGCGCTCAACTTTGGCATCCGCGGCCTCAACCCGCGCCTGGCCTCGCGTTCCACCGTGCTGATGGATGGCATCCCGGTGCCCTTCGCCCCCTACGGCCAGCCGCAACTGTCGCTGGCACCGTTGAGCATGGGCAACATGGACGCCGTGGATGTGGTGCGCGGTGGCGGCGCGGTGCGCTACGGCCCACAGAACGTTGGCGGCATCGTCAACTTCGTCACCCGGGCGATCCCCGAGGAGGCCACCTTCAAGGCGGCCATGCAGAACCAGATCAGCCCGTCCTCCAGCCACGATGGTTTCAAGAACAGCGCCAACTTGCTGGTCGGCGGCACCAACGCCAACGGCCTGGGCGGCGCCTTGCTGTACTCCGGTACCCGCGGTGGTGATTGGCGCGAACACAGCGACACGCAGATCGACGACCTGATCCTCAAGGGCAAGCTGCAACTGGACGAAGCCAACAGCCTGCACGCCATGGCCCAGTACTACGAGGGCGAAGCCGACATGCCCGGCGGCCTGAGCACGGCCGACTTCGATGCCGACCCGTACCAGTCCACGCGCCTGAAAGACAAGTTCTGGGGCCGCCGCACCCTGTTCAATTTCGGCTACGACTACAAGCAGGACGACCGCCAGTTCAGCGTCAACAGCTTCTTCACCAAGACCCTGCGCAGCGGTTACCTGGACCAAGGTAGCTTCGTCTCGCTGTCGCCACGCGAATACTGGGTGCGCGGCATCGAAACCCGCTTCTCGCAGGGCTTGGCCCTTGGCGACAGCTGGCACGAACTGGGCATCGGCTACCGCTATGTCAACGAAGCCGGCCACGAACTGCGCTTCCGCGAGCCGCTGAATGGCAACCTGCCGACCACGGCCAGCCGCAACGACCGCGACACCCGTGGCAGCACCGAAGCCCACGCCATCTACCTGGATGACCGTATCGACATCGGCCGCTGGACCATTACCCCCGGCGTGCGCTACGAGATGATCGACTCCGAGCAGAGCAACAAGCTCAACGGCCAGCGCTACCAGGGCAGCTACAACACTGCGCTGCCGGCACTGAACGTGATGTACCACCTGACCGACAGCTGGAACCTGTACGCCAACACCGAAGGCTCGTTCGGCAGCGTGCAGTACAGCCAGATGCCCAACCGGGTCAGCAGCGGCGAAGTGAAACCGGAAAAGGCGCGCACCTGGGAAGTGGGTACCCGTTATGACAGCGGCGACCTGCAGGCCGAGATCGGCGCCTTCCTGATCAACTTCGACAACCAGTACGAAAGCAACCAGACCAACGACTCGGTCATCGCCCGTGGCGAAACCCGCCACCAAGGTATCGAGACCAGCATCCGCTATGCACTGGACGGCCTGAGCCCGGCCCTGGCCGGCTTCGACGTGCACGCCAGCTATGCGTTCGTGGACGCCACCATCCGCGAAGACGGGCCGAACAAAGGCAACCAGGTGCCGTTCTCGTCACGCCACAAGGGCAACCTGGGCGTGGGCTACACCGAAGGCCCTTGGCAGTTGAACCTGGACGGCAGCTTCCAGAGCAGCCAGTACGCCGACAATGCCAATACCAGCACCGAAAGCGCCGACGGCAGCACCGGGCGCATCCCCGGCTACATGCTGGTCAGCACCCGTGCCGGGTACGACTTTGGCCCGCAGCTGTCGAACCTGAAAGTGGCGGTTGGCGTGAAGAACCTGTTCAACCGCGAGTACTACACGCGCTCTTACGATGACAACAACAAGGGCAAGTATGTGGGTGAGCCGCGCACCTTGTATGTGCAGACATCCGTAGAGTTCTGATACTACCCGAGGTGCACGGGTACCTGTAGGAGCGGCCTTGTGTCGCGAAAGGGGTGCGAAGCGCCCCCAGGATTTCAGCTTCGCCGCCGACAATGCCGGGGCCGCTTCGCGGCCCTTTCGCGACACAAGGCCGCTCCTACAGTGGATCGCTTTGCCAGAATGGCCATTTGCAACAAGAAATTTATTTTCAAAAAGGGGTTGAATTCGTTTCCCAGTTGCCTGACCTTAGAGTCAAGAGGCGCAGAAATTCCAAGGGTCTCAAGGACCTGGGCGCGCCTCCATGCGAGCAAGCTGAATAAGGATTGAATCATGCAAATCCAGGTCAACAGCAGCAACCATTTCGAAGGCAATGCCCGGCTCGACCAGTGGGTCCGCAGCACACTGCAGCACTCGCTGGAACGTTACGAAGAAGACCTCACCCGCATCGAGGTTCACCTGCGCGACGAGAACGGCGCCAAGCCCGGACCGCATGACAAACGCTGCCAGATGGAGGCTCGCCCCAAAGGCCACCAACCGATTTCCGTGACCCACACTGCCACTTCGGTGGACCAGGCAGTCGACGGTGCCGCCACCAAGCTCAACCACGCGCTGGAACATTTCTACGGCAAGCTGCGCAGCAAGCGCGGCGCCCTGGAACTGAGTGACCCAGAGGCCTGACCGCAACAATGAAAAAGCCCGGCCAAGTGCCGGGCTTTTTTTATTAAGAGCTATCAAGGGCTATTAACGGCCATTCAAGCCCTCCCTCAAATCACTACCTTCAGCCTGGGTACCGGGAACAGGTTCTCCAGGGTTGTCAGCAGCCGCGCGTGGTAAAGCGGCTTGCGGAAGAAATCCACCACCTGCAGGCGCAGCAAATCACTGACATCGTCCAGGTCCGCCTGCCCGGACATGACGATCACCGGCAGGTGCTGGCGAGCCGTATGGTCGCGCAGGCGCTTGATCAGACCAATGCCGCTTTCCCCCGGCATACGCAGGTCGGTGATCACCAGGGCAATGTCCGGGTAACGGGTAAGCTGTTGCAAGGCAGCCTTTACCGATGTGGCGGTCAGGCAGGCAAAGCCTTCGTTCTCGAGCAGTTCAGCCAACTCCAGCAGAACGTCCTGCTCGTCATCCACCAAAAGGATCTGTTGACGCGAGGAAACGCTCTGCATGGCGTTGGCTCCTGGTCACCGTCAAAGGGCGTTCTTGATCGTGGTGAAGGTAGCGTTGACGGCCGTGGAGATATCCGTGACAAAGGCGGCCAGCACCACCGCGACCATTGTCGCAATGACCGCGTACTCGATACCGGATGCACCATCCTTGCGATGCAGGAAATTCATGCAGTGCAGAATGAACAGTTTCATGGCTCAGCTCCTTGCGGCGTACATGCCGGCTACAGCGGTATCAAAGTGACACCATTTGTCATCCAAGAATCGCCAAGCCAGCGCAGACTGCAAATGTATTAAAGGATTAATCACAAGGCATTAACACCTAGGCATTAACCACAGCAAAATCGCTAACTGTCTGTATTGGCTGGACTTAATCACAATTTCGAAAAAAACCGCTCTGGCTCATGGCAAACGGCGATGGCTGCGCTACCGTCCTATAGCGAAATAGTAACTTTTTGCCATCACTCGACGCGTGCAGGGAGGCCGAGATGAGCAGTCGCTTGACCCTATTCCTGGCGGCGTTCTTCCTGCTGGCAGCCCTATTGGCAGGTTACTGGGGTGTAGTGCTCAGTCGCCCTGCACCGGCCCCCGTGGCGGTTGCCCCAACGGCTGATCAACCGGTTGTAGGCGTCGCGCCACCTCCCACCACGCCACCCGAGCCGCCCCGCACAGCCGTGGTCGTGCTGCGCAAGGCGCTACCTGCCAATACACCGGTCACCGAAGACGATGTGCTGGTCGAGCGCCTTCAGGTTGCCCCCGCC
This sequence comes from Pseudomonas sp. NPDC089547, assembly GCF_050280665.1. NCBI lineage: Bacteria > Pseudomonadati > Pseudomonadota > Gammaproteobacteria > Pseudomonadales > Pseudomonadaceae > Pseudomonas > Pseudomonas sp. NPDC089547. The sequence goes on from NZ_JBNNVS010000015.1 coordinate 105,226, forward strand.
GGGGCCTACCAGCAAACCGCCCAGGTGGTCGGGCGCACCAGCGCCAGGCCACTGGCAGCAGGTACCTGGCTGGATGATTCGAGCTTTCAGGCTGGGGGGCCGCTGGCGCGAATGATCCGCGCCCACGAGCGCGCCGTGGCAGTGGGTGTCGACGAAGTGGTAGGGGCCGCCGGCCAACTACGCCCGGGCGACTACGTGGACGTGCTGCTGTTTCTGCGTGAAGAACCCAACAACCCGCAATCTTCCGCTCAGGTCGTGTTACCCGCCTTGCGCGTGCTCAGCGTCGGCGAGCAAACGGGCCTTGCCAACGACGGCCGCCCGGCGCAAACCGCCGAAGAGCAGAAAGCCCGGCGCGAACAAGCCAGCCTGAACAGCACGGGCACCCGCACCGTGGCGCTGGCGGTGCCCGAGGCCCTGGCCAGCCGCCTGATGCTGGCTGCCCAGGCCGGCACGTTGCGCCTGGCCGTCCGCAGTGCCGATGAACAGCGCCTGGCCCGCTACTGGGCCGAGCCCGATGCCAAACCGCAGGTAGAAGCCGCCAACCGCGAACTCTACCGCTTCAGCCAGCTGTCCCAGTCGCCGGTGGCCAACGCTGCCAACCTGGCGACCAGCAACGCCGCACCCGCCATGCACATCATCCGTGGCGCCAAGGCTGACGACACGACCAAGACCCCCTGACCCGGCAAGGATGCAGCGATGCGCAGTTCCTTCTTCAGACAAGCATGTTGTAGCGGGCTGCTGGCCGTGCTCTTGCCCCAGGCCCAGGCGGCCGGCAAGGCCTGCGAAGCGTTCAACCAGTTGCCCTCGGTCATCGAGATCGACCAGGGCCTGCAGCAGGAATTGCGCCTGCCGCTGACCATCACCCGGGTTGCCGTGGGCGAACCCAAGGTGGCCGATGTGCAGGCCAGCGGAGAGCGCGGCGTGGTGATTACCGCCGTGGGCCAGGGCAATACCTCGCTGATGCTATGGACAGCATGCGCCCCGGCCCCCCACAGGGCCATGGTGTTCGTCAAAGGGCGGGCCAGTGCCGACATGGCCGAAGACAGCTTCTTGCCGTCACAGGATGCACAGCTGATCAGCCAGGTGCAGGCCGATATCCGCTTCGTGGAGGTACGCCGCAGCAAATACAAGGAGGCCGGTGCGCGGCTGTTCTTCAAGGGCTCCAACAATAGCCTGATCGGCTCGCCAGGGACCGTGCCCGGCACGTCCGTCAGCCCCGGCTCGGTGCCGAACGTAACCCCGTCGATCCCCCTCGACGACACCGTGTTCAACATCGTCTGGGGCGGCGGCAGCAGCCGCTTCCTGGCCATGATCAACGCCCTGGAAAACAGCGGCTTCGCCTACACCCTGGCGCGCCCGAGCCTGACCGTGCTCAGCGGCCAGACGGCAAGCTTCCTGGCAGGCGGCGAAATTCCCATCCCGGTGCCCAGCGCGGGCAGCGACAACGTGTCGATCGAATACAAAGAGTTCGGTGTGCGCCTGGCGCTGACACCGACCGTGGTCAGCCCAGGCAGGATCACCCTCAAGGTGGCGCCGGAGGTCAGCGAACTGGACTACAGCAACGTGGTGACCATTGCCGGCACCCAGGTGCCGGGTTTGACGGTAAGGCGCACCGACACCAGCATTGCCTTGGCCGATGGCGAAAGCTTCATCATCAGCGGCCTGGTCAGCAACAACACACGTTCCGCGGTAGACCGCCTGCCCGGCCTGGGTAGCCTGCCGGTACTGGGTGCGTTCTTCCGCAACTCGGCCATGCGCCGCGAAGAAACCGAACTGCTGATGATCGTTACCCCGCACCTGGTCCAGCCCCTGGCCGCCAACGCACGGCTGCCGCAACTGCCGGGCGAGAACCTGCGCACTTACGACCCCAGCTGGGGGCGGTTGTTCTTCCTGGAGAACGGCAACTTCGATGGCAAGGGCGGGCTTTCCCAATGAACGAGAGCCTGAACCCCACCTTTCTGGCCATCACCCGCAACGAAGACGACCTGCACTGGCTGCAGGGCGCACTGGCACCACAAGGCCAGGTGATCGGTGCCAGTGCCGGCAGCCTCGACGAGCTGCTGGCGCTGGTCAATGCCACGTTCAGCAACCTGATGTTCATCGGCCTGGACCGCGAACAGCTGGTCAGCCAGTGCGCCTTGATCGAGGGGGTGCTGGAGGCCAGGCCGATGCTGGCGATCGTCGCCCTTGGCGATGGCATGGACAACCAGCTGGTGCTGCATGCCATGCGCGCTGGCGCCCGCGACTTCGTGGCCTATGGCTCGCGTGCCAGCGAAGTGGCCGGGCTGGTGCGGCGCCTGGGCAAGCGCATGCCGGCGGTCACCAGCAACCCGAGCCTCGGCGGGCTGACGGTGCTGTTCGGCGTACAAACCAGTGCCGACGGCGCATTGCTCACCACCCACCTCGCCCGGGTGGTGCAGGAAAGCGGCCAGCAAACCCTGTTGCTTGACCTGGGCCTGCCGCGCGGCGACAGCCTGGCACTGCTCGGCCTGGAGGCTTCTTTCTTCTTCGGCGACGCCCTGCGCCACTTGCGCCGCCTCGACACCACACTGATCGACAGCGCATTCACCCGCGACAAGAAAGGCTTGCGCCTGCTGACCTACGCCGAAGCCGACGACCCACTGCAACAAACCAGTGCCGCCGAGCTGTACATGCTGCTGAGTGCCTTGCGCCAGCACTTCCAGCACATCGTCGTGAACCTCACCGGGCATGCCGACAGCGAGGCCCTGCGCACGCTGGTAAGCCACTGCGACAAACTGATCGTCTACACCGACCAGAACATCCTCGACTGCCGGCGCAACCTGGAAGTGCTCGACCTGTGGCGCGACCACGGCATGAAACTGGAACACGCCAGCCTGTTGGTGGACCGCTACCTGAACAACGTTGCACCCGACGCCGATACCCTGGCCAAACGCTATGGGCTGCCCTTGCTCAAGGCCATCCCCTACAGCCCCGAAGTGCGCCTGAACGTGAAAAACCAGGGCCTGAGCCTGTTCGAGCTGGCCCCGCGTGAAAACCTCACCCAAGCCCTGCGCGGCCTGGGCGAACGCCTGGCACGGCGCTCGGAAAACCTCTCACCACCGGCCTTTACCTGGTTGCGACGGCTTTGGGGGAGCAAATGAACAATGACCAACCCTTTGGCGGCCAGCAACACGCCTCCGGCGACCCTTATGCGCTTAAACGTGCCCTGCACCGCTTTGCCATCGACGCCATCGAGGACAGCGGCCGCAACCTGCTCGAAGGCGCACGGCCTGCCCTGACCCAGTTCGTGCTGGAGCAGGTAGGCGATTACGTCGCGCGCCTGCGCCTGGCCCTGTCGCGCTACGAAATGGAGCGCCTGGCCGAAGAGCTGGTGGATGAGCTGACCGGTTTTGGCCCGCTGGAGGTGTTGCTACGTGACGTGACCGTCACCGAAATTCTGGTAAACGGGCCTCACCGGGTGTTCGTGGAGCGGGCTGGCCTGTTGCAGCAGACCGACCTGCGCTTCATCGATGCCCACCATGTGGAGCGGGTGATGCAGCGCATCCTGGCACCGCTCGGCCGGCGCCTGGACGAATCGTCACCCATGGTCGACGCCCGTATGCCCGATGGCAGCCGGGTGAACGCGATCATTCCGCCGGTGGCACTGGACGGCCCGTGCCTGTCGATCCGCAAGTTTCGCCAGGACATGCTCAAGAGTGCCGACCTGCTGGCCACCCGCGCCATCGACCAGCCCATCTTCGACTTCTTCGAACGCGCCGTGGGCAAACGCTGCAACATCCTGGTCAGCGGCGGCACCGGCACTGGCAAGACCACCTTGCTGAACATCCTCAGCCAGATGATCGCGCCGCGCGAACGCCTGGTCACCATCGAAGACGTCGCCGAACTGCAATTGCACCACCCCCACGTGGTGCGCCTGGAAACCCGCCCGCCAAATGCCGAAGGGCATGGCGAAATCAAGGCCAGCGAACTGATCCGCAACGCCCTGCGCATGCGCCCCGACCGCATCATCCTGGGCGAGATCCGCGGCAGCGAAGTGCTTGATGTACTGACCGCGATGAACACCGGCCACGATGGCTCGATGAGCACGGTACACGCCAACACCGCGCAGGATGCGCTGCTGCGCCTGGAAACCCTGGTCGGCCTGAGCGGCCGGCAGATTGCCGAAAAGACCTTGCGGCAAATGGTCTGCGCGGCGCTGGACGTAGTGATCCAGCTGACCCGGCTGCCTGATGGCCGACGCTGCGTCAGCGAGGTGCTGGAAGTGGTCGGCGTGCGCGATGAGGTGTACGTGACCAACACCCTGTTCCGCCTCGATCGCCGTGGCGGCGATAGCTTTCTGCGCGAGGCACCCAACCCGGCGGGCAGCAAGCTGCGCGCAGAGGGCGTGCTGTGACCGGCCCCTTGCTGCTGGCGCTGTCGCCGCTGTTGCTGGGCGTGGCCCTGTTGCTGTTGCGCCGTGGCCTGTACAAGCGGCACGAAGAGCGCATCCTGCAACGCCTGGGGCGGGCGTTCAGCATTGTGCGCAATGGTACCGCCCGGCGCGAATGGCTGGACGCCCTGCTGCAGCGCGCCGGCCTGGGGACTGTCGAGTTCGAGCCACAGCGCTGGTTGCTGGCGTGGCTGGGCGTGGTGCTGCTGGCGCTGATCGCAGCCGGCTGGGTGGCTGCATTGATGCTGCTGATTGGCCTGCCAAGCCTTGCGTACCTGATTTTGAGCTGGCAAAGCCGGCGGCGGATGCGCCAGATCGTCGATCAGTTGCCCAGCCTGCTGGACTACAGCGTGCGTAGCCTCAAGGCCGGCCGCACCCTCAATGACGCGGTGCTGGGTGGCATCGACAGTAGCCGCGAGCCCCTGCGCTCGACCATGGCGCGGGTGCGGCGCAACGTGCAGCTGGGCGTGGCGCTGGAGGACGCGGTGAGCGAGCTGGCCGAACTGCACAAGCAGGATGAACTGCGGCTGTTCGCCCTAGGCTTGCGCATCAACCAGCGTTATGGCGGCAATGCCAGCGAGCTGATGGAAAACCTGATCAAACTGATCCGCGAGCGGGAGCAAGGTGCGCGCCAGCTCAAGGCGATGACCGGTGAAACCCGCATCACTGCAATCATCCTCGGCTCATTGCCACTGGCAATGGTCGGCTACTTCATGATGGCCAACCCGCATTACCTGCTGGCCATGTGGCGCGACAGCAGCGGCCAGATGATGCTGTTGATGGCTTTCGCCCTGCAGGTGGTCGGTTGCCTGGTGCTGTGGCGCATGATGAGGAGCCTGTGACCATGGCCTTGCTGATCTGCGCCCTGTGCCTGTTCGTTGCCGCCAGCCTGTTTGGGCTGCAGGCGGTTCGCCAATGGCGCGCACGGGCCCTGGTGGCCCGCCGGCTGCAGGGGCGGCTGGCCCGCGACGAGCGCCTGGGCGACTGGCTGCACTGGCTTGGCAGCAGCCCATGGGGGCAGCGGCTACAGAGATTCGACAGCGAAAGCCAGGCGCTGCTCGAACGTATCGGCTGGCGCCGCAGCCGCCAGCGCGCCCTGTTTGCCGCCGTTCAACTGGGCCTGCCGCTGCTGGCAGTGGCGATGACGCTGCTGTTGCAACAGGGCTTCAAGGGCAATGCCGCAGCCAGCTGGGTAGTCTGGCCATTGTGCGCACTGGGCGTCGGTTACCTGCTGCCCAAGCGCCTGTTGGCCTTGGCTGCGGCACGTCGTCAGCAACGCATCGCGGAAGAGGTCAGCCTGTTGATCCCCTTGCTGCGAATTCTCTTCGAGACCGGCCTTGCCGTTGAGCAGGCGCTACGCGTGCTGAGCCACGAAGGGCAGTCGCTGATCCCGAACATAAGCGCAGAGCTGCGCCAGGTGCTGCAACGGGTGGATTCAGGCATGGCACTGGGCCCCGAGCTGGAAAAGGTCGCACAGCTGCTGGCGGTGGACGAGTTCACCGATACCTGCGTGATCCTGCGCCAGTTGCTGGCACAGGGCAGCGGCGCGATGAAGTCGTTGCAGGCCCTGAAGGCGTTGCTTGATGACCGCCGCCTTACCCGCCTGCAAGAGCGGGTCTCGATGATGTCGGCAAAGATGTCGGCCGTGATGATGGTGTTCCTGTTTCCGGCGTTGCTTATCGTGCTCGCCGGGCCGGGCTTTTCTGCATTGGCGCGGGCATTGAGCCCATGAGGAGTGATTGATGAAGACCATCCTGTTGTGCGCGAGCCTGGTGTTGTTGACCGGATGTGCCGGGCAACAGCCGGAAGGGTTGCGCCAGCTGTTCGCCACCAGCAGTTGCAGCAAGCCCGACGCAGACCAGCAACTGGCGCTGAACCTGGCAGACGAAATGCTCAACGACGGGCGCCCGCACGCCAGCCTTGCCCACCTGCAGCAACTGCCGGATTCGCTGGAGCAGGTGCGCCTGCGCAAGGCCAAAGTGTCGCGGCTGCTTGGCCTTGGCGAGGCCGAACCCTTGTACCGCAGCCTGCTCGGGGGTTGCCTGGCCGCCGAGGGCGAACACGGCCTGGGCCAGTTGGCCTCGGCCCGGGGCGACGACATACAAGCCTTGCAGAACCTTCAGCGTGCAGTGCGGCTTGCCCCTACCGACGAGCGCGTACGCAACGACCTTGGCGTAGTGCTGATGAACCTGGGGCGCTATGAGCAGGCACGCTTCGAGTTGCTGACCGCCATCGAACTGAAGGACGACAACGCACTGCCGGCGGTCAACCTGGTGACCTTGGCGCTGGTGCAGGACAACTGGCAGCAAGCCACCGACCTGGTAGGCCGGCTGCAGCTAAAGGCCGGACAGTTTGCCGAAGCCCAGGCGCGGGCAAACCGGATCAAGGCTGGCGGCCGAGGCCCGATTGCGTCAGCCAAAGCCCCGGACGTGATGGTCAACTGATACGCGGAGGTGATCATGATCAGGTACGTGATGGTACTGGCCTGCTGTGTAGGCAGCGCGGCGTTGCAGGCCGAGGAATACCCCCGGCAAACCGCACAGGACGAAACGCCCACCGAAAGGCTGCTGCGCGTGCAATCCAGCGGCGAGCAGGCATCCCGCCGCCTGCAAGTGCAGACCGCGCGGGAACGCGACCAGTCGATGCAGCGCTGGCTGGATACCTACAAGTACGAAATCCCGGACTTCTACCGCTGGACCAAGATGACCGAGCGCAACAACTAACCGCCATACGCAGCCCCTTGTAGGAGCGGCCTTGTGTCGCGAAAGGGCTGCGAAGCAGCCCCGGCAATATGTGCTTCTGCGCGCAAACCTTGAGGATCATCAGCCAACCCAGGCAAGCGAAACGGCAAAGCCTGCCAGCAAGCACGGCGCAAACGGCTTTTTCTCCCCAGGCTGGCGCGCCTTGCGCCGCACCAGTTGCCAGACAACCAGTGCCACACCGGCACCGATAAACGTGCCGAGTACGTGATCCAGGCTGGTGGCCAGGGCCAGTGCGGCCAGCAGCTTGACGTCGCCGGCCCCGAACTGGCCGAGCGCGTAGCCGGGCAGCGTCAGCAGCAGGACAACGGCAAACGCCAGTGCGGCATCATTGCCGTGGGCACCCAGCCAGGTCTGCCCGGTGGCCAGCAACCAGGCCAGCGCACAGGCGCCGGCCCCCAGCGTCAGCACATTGGAAATCTGCCGTTCCCGGGCATCCTGCCCGGCGCACAGCGCCAGCCAGACAAGCAATGCAAGGCTATGTATAGGCAATTGGCCATCCCTGTTCAACGATCGGTTCTATGCTGTTACTCAGGACTCATCGTCAGGGTAGACGCAATCGATGAAAGCAGGCCCGGCAAAACGGCAGAAAGGCGCAGCGGCCATTGAGTTCGCAGCCGTGTTCATGATTTTTTTCGCCGTGTTCTACGGCCTGGTCAGCTACACCCTGCCCATGCTGATGCTGCAATCATTCAACCAGGCCAGCGCCGAGGCTGTGCGCCGCTGCGTAGCCCTGGACCCGGACAGCGCCAGCTACAGCACCGATGTGCAGAACCTGGCCCGCCAGGTCATCAGCCAGCAGTTGCAGTGGATGCCCTCTGCGTTCAACTTCCAGGCCGCCAGCGACGCCCAGGTGACCCTGGGCGCCGACAAGTTGCTGACTGTGACCATCAACTACCCCAAGACCAAATTGACCAACGTACTGCCGATGCTGGTACTGCCGCTGATCGGTGAAGTGCCGCAGCTGCCCGATCGCCTGCGGGCCGAAGCGAGCCTGCAGCTATGAGCGGCATGTTCGATCGTTGGCTGGGTGGCCAGGCTACCGAACAGACAGCGCCCGCCCCGCCAGCGGTGGGGCTGCAGCTGTGGCTGGATGATCAGGGGCAGGTACAGCGCCTGGCCGGGCCTTTGCGCACGGTGCTACCGGTTTGTGCACACAACGCTCCCCGCGTGCATGACTACTTGCAACGCCATAGCTGGCTTGTGCTTGAAGGGCCGCCTGCCGACTGGCAGGGGCAGCCGCTGGACCTGGACTTTGCCACCGTACACGGCGCCGCCCTGCGCACCCGGGGCTGGCTGCTGCGACAGGCCGATGGTTGGCTGCTGCAACTGTTCGACATCGGTGACCTGCTGGGCGAGCGCGAACAACAAGGCCAGCACCTGGCCCAGCAGCAACTGGCAACGCAGCTTGGCCGTGCCCTGCGTGACTGCGACCTGGAACGCCTGAAGCCGACCGTGGCCGAACAGTTGCAGCAGATGGCGGAGCACTGGCATGCCGGCTCGCTGCGCCTGATGCTGCCGGGCGATGGCGGTTGGTACACCTACGCTTGCAGCAACAGCGAATGGCCCTGGGCAGACGACGACCGCTTGCGCCCCTGGCTGCAAACGCTGTCACCGCGGGCCCGGCAAGTGGCTGCTGACAACCCGCTGTTGCAGCCATCGTGCGCCGGCTTGCCCTTGCTGGTGCTGCCCTACCTGCACGGCCATGCCGTGCAGGCCTGGTTGCTGTGCGCGGGGGCGCAACAGCCACCGGCCAGCGAAACAGTCAGCCCCCTGCTGCAAGCATTGATCGAGCCCCTGCTCAGCCGCCTGCGCCAGCACCAGTTGCAGCAACGCTCACATCACTTGAATGAACTGCAAAAGCAGTTGGGGGCAGGCTGCTGGTCATGGCCCTTGCAGGGGCCGCTGCAGTTCGACCCGGCCCTGGCCTTGCGCCTGGGGGTACCTTGTGAAGCCACTGCCGAACAGTGGTTGGGCCGGTTGCACCCTGCCGACCGTGAAGCCGCACGCATGGCGCTGGAGCAATTGCGCGAAGGCACTGCCTTGAACCTGAATGTGCGCCTGCTGCCGGCCGACAACCCGGCAAGCCCGCGCTGGTTGCAATGGGCAGGCCAGTTGCAAGGCCGCCAGGTACAGGGGTTCATGCTCGACATCACCGCTTTGAAGGCCCAGGAACAACAGGCTGCGGCCGCTCGCGCCCGGCTCGAAAACCTGATCGCCAGTTCGCCCGCCGTCATCTACATACAGCGCTACAGCGAGGGCGCTCTGCACAGTGAATTTTTCAGCGCCAGCCTGACCCCGCTGCTGGGCTGGGCGCCCGACAGCGAACAGGCCCGCCAACCCAGCCAGATGCTGCACCCCGAAGACCGCTGGTTGTGGCTGGAGCGCACCCGCTCGTTGTTGCGCGACGGCCAGGTGCGCAGCCGCTACCGCCTGCGCGATCACCTTGGCGGCTACCACTGGGTACTGGACGAAGCCCGCCTGTTGCGTGACGACCTTGGCCAGCCTGTGGAGGCCGTGGGCCTGTGGCTGGATGTGAGCGAAGCGACCGAGGCGGCCGAGCGGGTACGTCAAAGCGAGGAGCGCTACCGGGTGCTGGTAGAAGACTCACCCGCCATCATCTGCCGCTATCGCCCAGACCTTGAACTGCTGTTCGGCAACCACCCGCTTGCCCAACAGCTGGAGTGCACAGCGCAGCAACTGACGGGTATGAACCTTGGTCAGTGGCTGTCCGACACCCAGCGTACGGCCTTTCTCCAGCGCCTGGCGCGGTTGACCCCGGAGCAGCCGTTGGCCAGCGCCGAAATCTGCCTGCAATTGCCTGGGCGTAGAACAGCCTGGTGGGTATGGGCCGAGCGTGGCCTGTTCGATGAGCACGGCCAGTTGCAGGAAGTGCAAGCGGTGGGGCGCGACAACACCGAAGTACGCCACAGCCAGCGGCAACTGCTGCAAGGGGCCAAGATGGCCACGCTAGGCGAACTGGCGACCGGCCTGGTGCATGAAATCAACCAGCCCTTGAGCACCATGCGCCTGGCGCTGGTAAACACCCTCAAGCGCCTGGAAAGCGGCGTGGTCGATGCCGAGTACGTGACGGGCAAGCTGCAACGCATCGATACCCAGGTCGAACGTGTTGCGCGCCTGGTCGAGCATCTGCGCAGCTATGGGCGCCGCTCGGAAGTGGAGCAACAGGTTTTTGCTGCCTGGGTTGCGGTGCACGGTGCACAGGGGTTGCTGGCGGAAGGGTTGAGCGGTAAAGGCGTGGCCTTGCACATCGAAGAACCCGACCTGTATCCGGAAGTGCTGGGCCATGAAGACCAGCTCGAACAGGTACTGATCAACCTGATGGTCAATGCCCGTGATGCGTTGCTCGAACGGCAGGTTGCCAAGCCGCGGATCCGGGTGAGCCAACGCGTCGAGGCGGGGCAGTTATGCCTGGTGGTGGAGGACAACGGTGGCGGCATCGACCCGCGCCTGCTGGAGCGCATCTTCGAACCCTTCTTCACCACCAAGCCCGCCGGCCTGGGCACCGGCCTGGGCTTGTCGGTCAGCCACAGTATTGTCGGGGCCATGGGCGGCAGGCTGGAGGCGCACAACAGCGACGAGGGTGCGTGCTTGCGGGTGTGGTTGCCGCTTTACAGCGCCAGCTGAGCGCGGCCGCCGGAGCAACTGAGGTTGGCCCCGACATCGGCGTTGACCAGGTCGATGCCCAGGGCTTTGAGCAGCCCGTTAACCAAAGGGTCGAGCAAGGGGCTGAGCAGGTTCTTGATCAAGGGCTCGACAATGCCTTTGACGCCGCTGAGCACGTTGCCGACGATCACCAGCACATCGCCCAGGCCGCTATTGACGGTGGGTTTGTAGGCTTCCAGCTGTATGCCTTGCAAGGTGTCGGTGAGGCTGCCGACCACATTGTTGTTGGCGGTTTGCATGCTTTGGTAAGCGGGGGTAAGGCCGATGTTTGGCGGCGTGCTGTTGGGCGCCTGGAAGATCAGCGGGCGTTCGACGGCACCGCTGCCCAGTACCTTGCTGTTGACGCGCAGGCCCAGGCCGCCACCCACGAAGGGAACGCGGGCATCACACACCGCAGGCAGTATCAAAAGCCGGGTGCATCGCTTTGTACCTATGTCTACCAACGGCAATGCCTTGACCACCGTGGTGCCATTGGTGAAGAACGCATTGGCAGACTCGAAACGCCCGACCGCTACCTTGGCAGCTGAGCTTTGTGTCTGGGTCGTCAGCCGCTTGGGCGAGCAACTGAACGTATCCGGCGATTGCGGGTTGAGCCGCGTAGTTGCCTCGGCGACTTCCAGCCCGATGTCCAGCGACAGTTTGTCCGGTACCAGAACAATGTCACTGACCGTGCAGGGTATGCCCACCAGACAAAGCACCGATTGCAAGGTGCTGGCGAGATTAAGGCTGAGCAGATTATTGAGCACATTGGTCAGTGGTGACACCAGGTCGAGTACCGCGTTAGCGAGCCCGAACACCGTGTCCAGCAACGGCAGCTCTAGCGAAATCATCGCCCGCACCTGCGCCGTATGCACCCGTAATTCATCCGTACGAGGGTCGCCCACCGCCGAGATCTGCTGCGGCTCGATTACCTTCAGGCGCACCCGCCCATTGACCAGCCCCAGCACGCTTATAGGTAGATCCACCGTTGCCGCACTTTCGCTGACCGCCAGCTGTATCACCCCCTGCACCAGTTGCAGCAACTGGATGCTGGCATCCAGCCCGGCCTGCGCAGTGCCGTTCTGGATATCGAGCAAATCCCCCAATTGCAGCAGCGTACTGTTGCTGGCGCCCAATGCCAGCTTGCCCAGGTTGGTCACCACGCTGGCCGCCGCGCCGCTCTGCTGCAAAACTTTCACCGCCGCTTGCAGCAATTGCGTCGCGGTGGCGTTGGCCGTGAGCAGTTGCTGGTAGTCACCGGCCTTGAGGTTCAGGTCCACAGCCAACTGGTCAAGGTACTTGAGCAAGTTGAGCTGGGTGCTGGCAATGCCCTGCCAGCCGGCCAGGTCGAGCTGAACAGCACCGCCCAAGGCGCTCAGCAGGGCATTGAGCAACACCGACTGCCGCGAATCCACGGTCGCCAGCGTAGTACGAATACTCAGCATCGCCTGCGGCGGGATGGGCGACGAGGCCACCGCATGCGCCTGCAAGGTCGTGGTCAGCGGCACCCCGCCACCCTGCACCAGGCCATAGACCCCTGCCGCAACGCTGGTCGCCACCGTGTTGCTCACATCTACCCGGATGGCTTCATTGCGATTGTTGTCACTGGTGAAGGTACGCAGGCTGTTGGCGCCGGTCTGCAAGTACCCGCAACTGGCCGTCAGCGGGTTGCTGGGAGCATGGCCGTTGCGTGTGGCGGCGACTCGGGCGATAGCCGTGGCCTGCGGCCCGCTGCCGGTGCACACGGCAAACTGGCCTGCAGCCTCCAGCGCCGACATGTCGGCAATGCGCTGCAGCTTGCGCTGCTCAAGGTAGAGGCGGCCGCTGTCGAGCACCACCAGCATGAACAACAGGGCAAGGCCCAGAGTAACCACCGCCATGAGGCCAATTGCGCCTCGCTGACGGGCAGCAGATGAGGGAACCACGGGCACTCCTTTGCCGGCCATTGGCCATGCATCGCGGCTGCGATTCAAGGAGTGTAGTCGCGATAGTGGCTAATTGCCCGTCAGGAACAAACCCGGCAGAGGCCGGTCAACTTCTGCACACAAACTTTGCAGGCCCTCCAGGCATGAATAACCCTTTCGACCGAATCAGCGCTGCATTCGCCCCGGAATATCGGGTCAACCTGAGCATTGCCAATCTCGACGGCAGCATCATGCTCACCCTCTCCGACGACGCCGGCGTAGTCGCCAAGCGCCTCATTACCCAGGCCCAGCGCAACGACCCTGTTCGCCTGCAGCGGGTGATCGACAGCATTCGCCTGGGGCTTGCCATCGAACTCAGCCAGAACCCCATGCAGGTGCTGGCTGCGCTAACCCGCGACGCCCGTCACGAGCCGCGCCCCTTCCTGGCCAACTGAGGGCTACTTGCCCTCCTCCACTTCCTTGCCGTTGGCATCCAGCACCTTGGTCGACGGGTAGCGGTACGAGGCGTAGCGCACCACCAGGATCGAGAACGCCAGCAACAGGATGCCCCCGCACAGGTACAACAGCCCTTCGTCCGGCGCCTTGTGGTGGGAGACATCGCCGATCAGCAGGCGAGTCAGCGCGGTAATCGCCACGTACAGCAGGAAGCGGATCGGCATATGGTTGGTCTTGAAGTAGATGCCGACCATGGCCCCCAGCTCCAGGTAGATGAACAGCAGCAGGATGTCATCGACACTGATCCCGCCCTTGCCGAGCATGTCCAGGAAGGTGACCACCGCTGCATAGGCGGTGATTGCGCCGATGCCGAACAGCGCCAGGTAATGGAAGGCCTCGACGCACAGGTTGCCCAACGAGTCGGCCGAACCATGCAGGCCCTTGCGTAGCTTGTCTGCCCATTTGATGTTCACGATGTTCCATTCCCCGATACGTCTTTAAGGATGATGCGTCACCGGTGTGACGCTTGTGCCATGCAGTTAAAGGGCCAGGCCCTTGGCTTGGAAGGCGGCCGATTGCCGCAGGGCACTTTGAGGCATGGTGGAATGTGTGGAGGCTGCTGGGTGTTCGGCGTGACGGTTTTGGCGCCTGTGAAACCGAGCGCCGCCCGCGCGGCGCTTCGCGGGGCAAGCCCGCTCCCACATTTGTTGCAACGTGGCCATGCCTGTGGGAGAGGCGTTGTCAGCCTTGGTGCATGTCTTAAGGCAGGTGGGGCGGCAGCAGCGCCAGTCGGGAAATCGAGTCGGTCCAACCAGGCAGGCAACCATGGCCTGACAGGTTTGGCACGTTGCAACAAATGTGGGAGCGGGCTTGCCCCGCGAAGCGCCGCGCGGGCGGCGCTCGATCTCACAGGCGCAAAAAATGTAGCGCCCGACACCCGCCAATCGCCGCGACTACAATTTCTGCTTGCGAACCAACCAACATTGCCATTACTGTACACCCATACAGTAAACCGCAACGCAACCAGCAAAAAGGCATAGAGGTGATGAATGGCCGTCGAAGTGGTGTACCGCAGCAGCCGCGACCCGGAGCGCTTGTTCATGGATAAGGCCGAAGCAGACCGTCACGACAAAATGCTCGAACTGGCCGAGCGGCTGGCCGAAGTGCTGCACAAGGCAGTGCCATCGCTGACTGAGCAGCAGGTTGAGGAAGCCGGTATCTACATGGCCAAGAACCGCGATGTGTTCGCCCGGGCGTTCAAGAGCCAGCCGGATGCGTTGGCCGAATTGCTCGAGGGTGGTGCAGCCGAGTGACATCGGCGCCGCTGGCTTCGCGGGCATGCCCGCTCCCACAGGAGATCGCGATTTCATGTGGGAGCGGGCGAGCCCGCGAAGAAGCCAACATAGAACTTCAACCGTAAAGCAACCGCTCCGCCAACATCTGCGCCACCCGCGCCGGCGAACGCTTTTCCGCCTGCGCATGGCCAAACACTTCGGTCAGCCGTGAAGGTATCCGCGCCAGGTGCGCGGTGATGGTGCCCGGGTCTGCGCCACGATGTGTCAGCGCCACGTATATCAGCCCTCCGGCGTTGATCACGTAGTCGGGCGCATACAGTATCCCCCGCGACTCCAGCTGGTCGGCCACCTGCAAGGTGGTCAGCTGGTTGTTTGCCGCCCCTGCCACTGCCGCACAACGCAGTTGCATCACACTCTGCCCGTTCAGCACCGGCCCTACGCCGCAGGGTGCAAAGATGTCGCATGGCGTGCTGATCAACGCATCGTTGGTCACAGGTTTTGCATCGAACTGATCCACCGCCAGCCGCACCCGCCCAGGGTCCAGGTCGCTGACCAGCAGTTCCGCCCCCGCTGCATGCAGTTGCTCGGCCAAGGCATAGCCCACATTGCCCAGCCCTTGCACCGCCACCCGCAAGCCTTCGAGGTTGTAGCTGCCCAACCGTGCGTAGGATGTGGCGCGAATACCGGCAAATACCCCCATAGCCGCGTGCGGCGAGGGATCACCCGAGGCCGTGGTGCTGGTCACATGGGGAGTGCTCTGGGCAATGCAGTCCATGTCCAGGGTCGAGGTGCCGCTGTCCACGGCAATGATGAAGCGCCCATCCAGGGTATCGATGAAGCGGCCGAATACCTCGAACAGCGCGGCGCGGTTTTCCACATGCGGGTTGCGCATGATCACTGCCTTGCCGCCACCCAGCGGCAAGCCCGCCAGTGCAGCCTTGTAGCTCATGCCCTGGGCCAGGCGAATGGCGTCGGTCATGGCGCTTTCGTCATCGGCATACGGCAGGTAACGGCAACCGCCCATGGCCGGGCCCAGTTGCTCACTGTGAATCGCCACAACCGCTTTCAGGCCCGTAGCCGGGTCATTGAACAGGTGCAAGGACTGGGTACGGGTGCTTTGCATCAGTGCGAACATCGACAGGCCCCCCATGAGGTGCTTTCTCCAGTATAGGCACGGCCCCGGCGCTGGCGCCTTCGCCGGACCACTGGACGAAACCACGCGCCACGGCTAATACTCAAGCGTGTGTGGAGAAGCCCCCATGAAGCCACGTCAAGCCTGCCTGGCCTGCCTGGAACGCGAGCCTGTCGCCCTGCTGGAAGCCGCATTGTGGATTGCCGCCGAGCACGACCGCAGTGTCGACCCCGCGGCCAGCCTTGCCACGCTGCACGCCCTGCAACGGGAAACAAGTACCAACTTGCCGATGCTACCGCTGTGCGAACTGGCCCAGCCGCTGCTGCGCCAGCTCAATGCGCTGGGCTTCCAGCAGGATGAATACCACCCCCTGCGCCCGCAGGCGGCGATGATGGACAAGGTGCTGCAACGCCGCCGTGGCCAACCGCTTACCCTGGCCATTCTTGCCCTGGAGCTGGCCGCGCGCCTGGCCATTCCGCTGGAGGGGGTGGGCTTCCCTGGCCATTTCCTGCTGCGCGTGCCGGGTGCCGACCACCTGCTCGACCCCTGCGGTGGCCGGCGCCTGTACCCCAACGATTGCCGTGAGCTGCTGGCACGCCAGTTCGGCCCACACGTTGCACTGACGGCAGAGCACATGCGCACTGCCAGCCCGCTGCAAATGCTGCAACGGCTGTCACGCAACCTGCGCCAGTTGCACATCAGCAACGACGACCACCTGGCCGCCTTGATCGATGCCGAGCGGATCATGCAGTTGGGCCCGGTACAGGTCAGCGACTACGTAACCCGCGCCTCGCTGTACCAGCATCTGGATTGCCCGCAGGCTGAGCGCTTCGACCTGGAGCATGCGTTACTGCTGACGGAAGACCCGGTCCAGCGCCTGAAGCTGTCCGAACGTATCGGCAAGCTTCCGACGGCGAACCGTTCGCTTCACTGAGCCGGGCTGTCCGGCTGCTGGGCAGGGTGGGCCTTGGCGAACGCCGGGTGACCGGCCGCCAGTGCGGCAACCCGAAGGATACGCGGGAAGCCGCCCAGGTCGATGTTGAAACGTTCGGCGGCATACAGCTGCGGGATCAGGTACACATCCGCCAGCCCCGGTTGGTCACCGAAACAATAGCCATGATCACCAATCAGTTGCTCCACCGCCGCCAGGCCCTGGCTGATCCAATGGCCGATCCACTGGTTGACCTGACCCTCGTCCTGCCCGGCCTGACGCAGCCGGTTGAGAACACTGACGTTGTGCAACGGATGAATGTCGCAACCGATGATTGCTGCCACGCCACGGACCTTGGCGCGCGCCTCTGCCGCAGCCGGCAGCAGTGCCGGCTGTGGATAAACCTCTTCCAGGTACTCGATGATCGCGGGTGACTGCACCAGCAATTCACCGCCGTCAGTGCGCAAGGCCGGTACGCGGCCCTGCGGGTTGACGGCAACATAGCCCGCCCCGCGCTGCTCACCCTGCAACAGGTTGACCGGCAGGGACTGGTAAGCCAGCCCCTTCAGTGCCAGGGCAATGCGCACCCGGTAGGACGAGGTGGAACGGTAATAGGTGTACAGCTCCATACCCGCCCCTCCTCAGTTGGCCGCGATGACCGTGCCGCGGCATTCGCCGAAGCCGATGCTGGCCACGCCGTCACGCGTGCAGCGGGCACGCAGGATGATTTCGTCACCGTCTTCGAGGAACTTGCGCACCTCACCGTTGGCCAGTTCCACCGGCAGCTTGCCGCCTTCGGTGATCTCCAGCAGGCTGCCGAACGAACCCGGCGTGGCGCCCGACAAAGTGCCCGAGCCGAACAAGTCGCCCGATTGTAGCTGGCAGCCGTTGACACTGTGGTGCGCTACCAACTGCGCTACCGTCCAGTACATGTTGCGGGTGTTGCTCAGGGCAAGGCGGTGCGGGGCAACGCTTTGTTCGCGCATGCGCTCGGTCAGCAGCAACACTTCAAGTTCGATATCGTAAGCACCGGCGGCCTGGTCGCGCTTGTCCAGCAGGTACGACAGTGGCTGCGGGTCACCTTCCGGGCGAGCCGGCTGGGCGCAGCGGAACGGCTCCAGCGCTTCGGCTGTGACCACCCAGGGCGAGATCGTGGAAATGAAGCTTTTGGACAGGAACGGCCCCAATGGCTGGTATTCCCACGCCTGGATATCACGTGCCGACCAGTCGTTGAGCAGGCACAGGCCAGCCACGTGCTCGGCGGCGTCACCGATCGGGATCGCCTGGCCTATTTCATTGCCCTGGCCAATCCAGATGCCCAGTTCCAGTTCGTAGTCCAGGCGGGCGCAAGGGCCGAAGCTTGGCTCGGTGTGGCCAGCCGGCAGGGTCTGGCCCTTGGGGCGGCGCACATCGGTGCCGGACGGGCGAATGGTGGAGGCGCGGCCGTGGTAACCGATCGGCACATACTTGTAGTTGGGCAGCAGCGGGTTGTCGGGCCGGAACAGCTTGCCCACGTTCTTGGCGTGCTCGATGCCTACGTAGAAGTCGGTGTAGTCACCGATCTGCGCTGGCACATGCAGCTGGCAGGCGCTGGCAGGATACAGGGCAGCGCTCAAGGCCGCCTGGTGTTCGCTGTGCTCGCCCAGCAGCACCTGCAAGCGCTCGCGAAGCGCCACACGGGCACTGCGGCCCAATGCGAAGAATGCGTTCAGCGCCCCGCCCCGGGTGGCTTCGACAGCAGCCTTGGCGGCACCGTCAAACAGGCCGGCGGCCAGCACCGCCTCCAGGTCCAGGATCGCGTCACCGATGGCCACGCCACAGCGCCTGGCCTCACCCGGCCGGCTGAAGATGCCCAAAGGCAGGTTCTGCAGCGGGAAGTCGCTGTGCCCGTTGGCGTGCTCGACCCAGCTACGGGCATTGGCAGTGTGGTTCATGGGTTATCTCCGGTTCGGGTTGAAGGTGCTCGGCAAGGTGGCCCAGCAACTATCGTAGTCGGCCTGCAATTGCGGGCATTCGAGGGCTTGCAGGCTCGGGCGCAGCACTTGGCTGGTCTCGAACATGAAGGCCATGGTGTTGTCGATCTTGTGCGGCGCCAGGTCGGCGGCGATGGCTTTTTCGCACGTTTCGGCATCGGGGCCATGGGCGCTCATCACCCCGTGCAGCGAGGCGCCTCCGGGCAGGAAGCCTTCGGCCTTGGCATCGTAGGCACCGTTGATCAGGCCCATGAACTCGTTCATCAGGTTGCGGTGGAACCATGGCGGACGGAAGGTGTTCTCCGCCACCATCCAGCGCGGCGGGAAGATCACGAAGTCCATGTTGGCCAGGCCATGCACACTGGTGGGCGACGTCAGCACAGTGAAGATGGACGGGTCAGGGTGGTCGAAGCTGACGGTGCCGATGGTGTTGAAGCGGCGCAGGTCGTATTTGTACGGTACGTTGCTGCCGTGCCAGGCAACCACATCCAGCGGCGAGTGCTGCAGTTCGCAGGCCCAATGCTCGCCGAGGAATTTTTGCACCAGTTGCACCGGCCCTTCGGCCTCTTCGTAGTGCGCTACCGGGGTGAGGAAGTCGCGCGGGTTGGCCAGGCCGTTGCTGCCAATCGGGCCCAGGTCCGGAATGCGCAACGGCGCCCCGTGGTTTTCGGCGATATAGCCGCGGGCCTGGCCGTCGAGCAGTTCAACGCGGAACTTCATGCCGCGTGGAATCACCGCGATTTCCAGCGGCTCGACCTCCATCACGCCCAGTTCCGTGGCAATGCGCAGGCGCCCCTGTTCCGGCACCAGCAGCAGTTCACCATCGGCGTTGAAGAACACCCGCTCCATCGAGCAGTTGGCGCGGTAGATGTAGATGCTCACGCCAGCCGGTTTTTCCGCTGCGGCGTTGGCCACCATCGGCAGCCAGCCTTCGATGAAGTCGGTTGGCTCTGCAGGAATCGGCTGGGGGCTCCAGCGCAGGCGGTTCGGGTTTATGGCACCCAGCGGCCCGGTCAGCGGTTGACGCGCCAGGCGCTCGAAGCGCGGGTGCAAAGCCGACGGGCGAATGCGGTACAGCCAGGTACGGCGCAGCTCGCTGCGGGCCATGGTGAACGCCGTGCCCGAAAGCAGCTCGGCATACAGCCCATAAGGCGCCTTCTGTGGCGAGTTCTGCCCGACCGGCAGGGCGCCTGGCAGTGCTTCGCTGGCAAATTCGTTGCCGAAGCCGCTGAGGTAATGAAGGTCGGGTGAGGTGTCGCGATTCATCGATGCCTCCGGGCTCTGGCCGAGCCGTTGCTGGCAGTTGGCTGCTGACCCGGTGTGGGGTGACAGCGCGTCTGCATTGTTTTTATCGTAATCGAATTACGAATAACGTAATTTGCTACGCGCCTGGCGTCAAGCTATAAAGGCGCGACTCGAAGAATCCGGAAGAAGATGTTCATGGCCAAAGCCAGCTCCCCCGCCGACAACGGCAAGCAGAAAGTCCGCTCGGCGGAGGTCGGCACCGACATCCTCAAAGCCCTTGCCGAACTCTCCCCTTCCACCTCGCTGTCACGCCTGGCCGAGCATGTGCAAATGCCAGCGAGCAAGGTGCACCGTTACTTGCAGGCGCTGATTGCCAGCGGCTTTGCCGAACAGGATGCGGCCACCAACCATTACGGCCTTGGCCGCGAAGCATTGCGGGTGGGGCTGGCGGCGCTGGGCAGCATCGATGTATTGAAGATTGCCGCGCTGCCGTTGTCGCAACTGCGCGACGAGCTCAACGAGAGCTGCTTCATTGCGGTGTGGGGCAACCAGGGTGCGACCGTGGTCAGCATTGAGCCGGCGGTGCGTGCAGTGACCGTGGTTACGCAGATGGGCTCGGTGCTGCCGCTGCTCACCTCGTCCACAGGCCTGGTGTTCGCCGCCTACCTTCCCGAGCGCGAGACCGTGGAATTGCGTGACCGGGAGTTGGCCACCTTGCAGCAAGGTGCCGATGATTATCAGGCGGTTCTGGCGGGCATTCGCGAACGTGGCTTGCACCATGTGCACGGGCTGCTGATGCCGGGCGTGGATGCGCTTTCGGCGCCCGTGTTCAATGCCATGGGGCAGATCGCTGCCGTGATGACCGTGGTCGGGCCGACGTCGATTTTTCACGCCGACGAGCATGGCCCGGCGGCGCAACGGCTGCTGGCGGCAGCGCGGGAAACCAGCTGGCGCATGGGCTATTCGCCGGCCGCCTGAGCGCCTGCGGCACTATTGCCCGATACGTAAAGGTGAATGTCATAAGCGGCTATTTTTCCCACAGGATCAAGCGCTTATTCTTAACTCACTGGCACGGCATGAAGAGCTCTTCCCCCCCGCTCTTCAGGCCTGCGAGGTTCACCGACGTAGATTTTGAAGCTCCTTGATCTGACGTCTCGATTGGCCGCTGCGGCTTGCAGCGGCCTTTTTTTTTGGTTCTTCACGGATTGCCGGGAAAGTCATTCTTGATCTTCATGAAAAAGAACTCGCTGTCCCGGTAGCCGTAAGCCATCCGCTTGATCACCTTGA